>NZ_CDRQNY010000027.1:0-24604 GCF_977037065.1 Butyricicoccus sp.
GCCAAATTTGGTCAAACCATATCAGCCCGTTTAGATATAGCAAAAGCCCGGAAAACCTTGATTTTCCGGGCTTTTTGAACCATTTTGATATTGTCTGAGCAGTCGATTATCGCTTGCTGAACTGCGGAGCGCGACGAGCTGCTTTGAGACCGTACTTCTTACGTTCCTTCATACGCGGATCGCGGGTCAGGAAGCCTGCAGCCTTCAGAGCTGCGCGGTACTGGTCGGAATCAGCCTGCAGCAGAGCACGAGCGATGCCGTGACGGATTGCGCCAGCCTGGCCGGTGAAGCCGCCGCCGGTTACGGTGCACTCTACGTCGAACTTGCCCTCGGTGCCGGTTACTTCGAACGGCTGACGGCAAACCATCTTCAGGGTCTCGAGACCGAAGTAGTTGTCGATGGTGCGGTTGTTGATCTTGATCTCACCGGTGCCGCCCGGGAAAAGACGAACGCGGGCAACAGAGGACTTTCTTCTGCCGGTGCCATAGAAATATGCCTTCTTAGGTGTATACATCAGTTAATCCTCCCTTACTTTTCCCAGTTCTCGGGCTTCTGAGCCTGATGATTGTGGTTCTCGCCAGCAAATACCTTCAGACGGGTAGCGGACTGACGGCCGATGGAATTCTTCGGCAGCATGCCCTTAACTGCGAGCTGCATAGCGAACTCCGGCTTCTCAGCCATCAGGGTCTTGTACTGAACTTCCTTCAGACCGCCGACCCAGCCGGTGTGATGACGATAGTACTTCTGGGTGAGCTTCTTACCGGTCAGAACCGCCTTGTCAGCGTTGACGATGATTACGAAATCGCCGCAGTCAACATGGGGAGTGAACGTGGTCTTGTGCTTGCCGCGAAGCAGCATTGCAGCGGTTGCAGCAGTACGGCCCAGCGGCTTGCCAGCTGCGTCCAGTACATACCACTTACGCTCGACATTTTCTGCCTTAGCCATAAAAGTAGACATGGTTTTTTCCTCCGTTTATATATATCAAAAATACTTTGACAACTGATTGATCGCTCGAAACGAGCATATTTATTAAAACACATCATTTTGCGCAAGTCAAGCGAAATTTTGAAAAAATATCTTCAATCCAATACATTCTCTTGTTTTCTCTTTTAATCTCTCTCATGCTCCCGAATGCTCACTTTGCATTTCACTTTTTGCATTTGCGATTTTTGATGTTTTCTGATAAATTTTAATATGTACGATCAAAAAGGAGACTGTTATGCAGAAAATGCTTTCCTATGTCCGCCGTGCGGTGGACCATTACCATATGATAGATGAGGGCGACAGGATTGCGGTCGGTGTTTCCGGCGGCAAGGACTCGCTCGCGCTGCTCGTCGCACTCAGTCAGCTGAGCCGCTTTTATCCGCACCATTTTACCGTCGTGGCTATTACATTGGAGATGGGCTATGATGAGATGGACTTCTCCCCTGTACAGACGCTGTGCGACAAGCTGGGCGTCGAGTACATCCGCGTCCCCACCCAGATTGGCCCTATCGTGTTTGATATCCGCCACGAGGAAAACCCCTGCTCGCTCTGTGCCAAACTGCGCCGCGGCGCTCTGCACGATGCCGCCCGCAAGGCAGGCTGCAGCAAGGTTGCGCTCGGCCATCACTTTGACGATGTAGTCGAGACCTACATGCTTTCCCTATTTTATGAAGGCCGCATTTCGTGCTTTTCGCCGGTAACCTACCTCGACCGCGCCGACATCACGCTCATTCGTCCGCTGCTGTATGTGCCGGAGCATTATGTGCGCTCGTTCGCCAAACGGCATGAGCTGCCGATCGTGCACAATCCGTGTCCGGCGGACGGCAACACCAAGCGACAGGAGATCAAGGATTTGCTGAAAAGTCTCGAAAAGACCATGCCCGGTGTACGCGAGCGCATTTTCGGCGCCATGCAGCGCTACCCGCTCGAGGGCTGGGAACCCGACAAGACCCGCCGCGATTACAAATGATCTGTTCCCTTTATAAAAAGAAAGGAGATGAGAACCATGATCCAGATTGGCTTCTGCGACGACGATCCCGGCGTGCTCGATGAACTGCACGAGCTGCTCGGCAGCTACCGTGCAGAACACAACGCCGATATTGCCCCGACGGCCTTCCAAAGCCCGTTCGAGCTGCTGGCGTCCATCGAAAAGGGCGCACGCTTTGATATTCTGCTGCTCGATGTACTCATGCCCGGTGAAAACGGCATCGAAGCCGCCCGTGAGATCCGTCAGTACGACTCCAACGTGAAGATCATCTTTCTCACCTCATCCGCAGAGTTTGCCGTGCAGTCGTATACGGTGGGCGCGTATTTCTATCAGCTCAAGCCGATCTGGCCGGAGAGCTTCTTCCGGCTGATGGATTCGGTCATTGCCGCCTGCTCGCGCGAGAGCAGCGCCAGCCTGATCCTGCGCTGCAAAACCGGCATCACACGCGTTGAACTGGACAAGCTGGAATACTGCGAGGTCATCCGCCGTTCCCTGCTGCTGCACAAGACGGACGGCACCGTGCTCGAAGCCGCCGGCAGCATGGACAGCCTGTGCGAAAGCCTTGCCGAACACAGGAATTTTCTGCGCATTCACCGCTCCTACCTTGTAAATTTAGAGCATATCCAGACGATCACGCCGAAAACGCTCGTCATGTCCAGCCGAGCCGAGCTGCCCATTCCGCGCGGACGCTACAACGACATCAAGGACGCGTACCTTGAACACGCCTTCCAGAAAGAACAGGTGTTCCTGACATGATTGCACTCGCCGTTGACCTTTGCAACTCCGTTGCCGTTACGCTGTTCGGCATCGCGCTCTCTGCGGCATTCTGCAATATCCACTGGACGCCCAAGGCGAAAAAGCGCATGCTGCTGTACACGCTGATGATCTTCTGCCTGTCCGGCATCGCCTACCTCGGTGTGGACCCGGGCTTCGGACGCTATCTGTATCCGCTGCACACCCACCTGCCGCTTGTGCTTGCGCTGTGCTCGCTCAGTCACGAACGCCTGTGGCCGGTGATTTCCGTGCTGACGGCGTACCTGTGCTGTCAGCTGCGGCGCTGGCTGGCGCTGATCGCGGTCGCCATCTTCTCCGGCGGAGACACCATGCAGTACGCTGTGGAAATGATCGTCACCGTGCCGCTGCTCATTCTGCTGCTCAAGGCCGCACCTGCCATCCGGTCGGTGTCGCAGTATTCGCGGGCGGTGCAGTGTCAGTTCGGCATTGTGCCCGCGGTGTATTATGCGTTTGACTATGCCACCCGCGTTTACACCGACCTGCTGTTCTCCGGTTCGGCCGTAGTCGTGGAGTTCATGCCGTTCGTGTGCAGTGCGGCGTACCTGCTGTTCCTGATTCACATTTCCAAAGAGCAGCACGCACGGCTGCGTTTGGAGGAGCTGAAAAGCAATCTTGACCTGCAGGTGCATCAGGCCGTCCGTGAGATTGAAGCACTGCGTATCTCTCAGCAGAAAACCCGCGCCTACCGGCATGATCTGCGGCATCATCTGCAGTACATCACCGCCTGCATCGAGAATGAGCAGTATGAGCAGGCACTGCAGTACATTCACTCCATCAGCGAGGAAATCGAAGCCAGCCGCGTGACCGTTTACTGCGAAAACGAGGCCGCAAACCTGATTCTCTCATCGTTTGCCGACCGCGCCAAGGCGCAGGGCATCCCGCTTGCGGTGCATGCCGTGCTGCCCAATCAGCTGCCGCTTGCCGAGAGCGACCTGTGCGTGCTGCTCTCCAACGCGCTTGAGAATGCGATTCACGCATGCAGCGAGCGCGCGGACGGCATTCCCGGACACATCGAGGTGCAGACATACGAAAAAGCCGGAAAGTTCTTCCTGCAGGTTGTCAACGACTGCACGCAGCCGGTGCAGTTCAGCCACGGCATGCCGGTCTCCGACCGCGCCGGACACGGCATCGGCGTGCACAGTATTTGCAGCATCGTCGAGCGATACGGCGGTGTATACAGCTTTTCGGTCAGGAATCAGCAGTTTATCCTGCGAATTTCACTTTAAAAGGCTGTCGCGAAACTACAGTTTCGCCGACAAGCAGGAACGGACCGCAGGCCGTTCCAAAGTCGTCCGAAAGTTCCTATGCAGAAACTTTCTCCCTCTATAAGTATAAAAACCGTGATACATGCTCCCGGTTTTTATGAATTTGCAAAGCAAATTCTATTTTACGCGCGCTATCGCGCGAAACTGCAAATCATAAAACCCTTTAGACTAAAAAACGCTCTGTTTTCACAGAGCGTTTTCTTATTGTCGTATTATCTCTTATTGGAGCGCTTCCAGATACGCATCTTCTCCGCTTCCTGAATCAGCTGCTCGCGGAAATCCGGATGCGCAACCGAGATCAGAGCCTCTGCACGCTGCCATGCAGTCAGACCCTTGAGGTTTACCTTGCCGTACTCAGTGACAAACCAGTGCGCACACGGACGGGCATCGGTAACGACCGAGCCATTCTCGAGCGTCGGACGAATACGGCTCTCGAGCGTGCCGTCCTTCTTCTTAAAGGTGGACGAGCAGCAGATGAAGCTCTTGCCGCCCTTGGACAGATACGCGCCCAGAACGAAGTCCAGCTGGCCGCCTGCACCGGAAATCTGCTTGATACCGGCACTTTCTGCGTTCATCTGACCGAACAGATCCACATCCACGATATTGTTGATGGAAATGAAGTTGTCGATCTGTGCGATGGTGCGCGCATCGTTAGTATAGGATACCGGTGCAGACATGCACTCCGGATTATCATTTACAAAATCGTACAGCTTCTGGGTGCCTGCGCCGAACGCGAACACCTGACGGCCGCGGTCGATGGCCTTCTTCGAGCCGTTGATCTTGCCTGCACGGGAGATGTCAACGAATGCGTCCACGTACATCTCGGTATGAACGCCGAGGTCCTTCAGGTCGGACTCCGCGATCATCGAGCCTACGGTATTCGGCATGCCGCCGATGCCCAGCTGCAGGCACGCGCCGTTCGGGATTTCCTCCACGATCAGCTTTGCAACCGCCTTATCAACCTCGGTCGGCTCGCCGCCTGCGCCCATCTGCGGCATTTCGGTGTCGCTCTCAACGATCATATCCACCTGCGAAATGTGGATGGCATCCTCAAAGCCGCCGAGGCAGCGCGGCATATACTTGTTGACCTCAACGATGATAACATCGGATACATCGCAGATGGCTTTCAGATGCGAAGCTTGCGGGCCGAAACTGAACCAGCCGTGTGCGTCCATCGGTGCCACCTGAATCATGGCTACATTGACATGACGGACGTTCTCGCGGTACCAGCGCGGCATCTCGGAGTAGCGCAGTGCGCTGTAAAAGCCGAAGCCCTCCATGCATGCCTTGCGCTCAATGCCGGACATGTGCCACGAGTTCCAGGTGATCTTGTCGGCTGCATTCGGAATATCGAATACCGCCGGTCGGCGCATGAGTACGCCGCCGCGGAAGTTTACGTCCTCCAGCTCGCCCATGCGGGCAGCAAGTGCCTTGTCCAGTGCAACAGGCGTACCCGTACACCAGCCGTAGTCTACCCAGTCACCCGATTTAACAACCTTAACGGCTTCATCCGCCGTTGTCAGCTTCTGCTGATACAGTGCAGTATAATCCACGCTGATTCCCTCCGTCTTACTTGTTCTTCATTGTTTATTCTTTAACAATCATGCTTACTTATGATTATAATCTCTTTTGGGGTACAGGTCAACACAGGTTCGCAAAAAAGAGTGAGAATCCATTCAAACCGCTTCCCGCCCTCTTTTCCTTATATTTCACCCTGTTATTTTAGATTTTGCACAAAATACCGCCCGGTTATCCTTCAAAAATACTGAAAATCCGCATGAAAATCAGGGGTTGATTTTCTGCGCTAAAGTGTTATAATAGTAAACAAGATATGAACTGAATTACAGGAGGTTTTCTAAAAATGAAGACGAAGAAACTTCTTGCACTGCTGATGGCAGGCGCAATGAGTGTATCCATGCTGTCCGGCTGCGGCGGCTCTGCTGCCAAGACCGACGACTCGAGCGCCGATGCGGCTGACACCTCAGCTTCCGCTGAGAGCGATATCGATTATGTAAAGAGCAACGGCAAGCTGGTCATCGGCATCACGGATTTCGCACCGATGGATTATAAGGAAGACGGCTCGGACGAATGGGTCGGCTTTGACGCGGACATGGCAAAGGCTTTCGCTGAGAGCCTGGGCGTAGAAGCTGAGTTCATCGAGATCAACTGGGACAACAAGATCATGGAGCTGGATTCCAAGGGCGTTGACGCCGTTTGGAACGGCATGACCCTGACCGATGAGGTCAAGACCTCCATGAACTGCTCCGACCCGTATGCAACCAACGCACAGGTAGTTGTTGTTCCGTCCGACAAGGCCGACGCTGCCAAGGACATCGACTCTATCAAGGATATGACCTTCGCGGTTGAGTCCGGCTCCGCCGGTGAGGCTGCTGCACAGGCTGCCGGTCTGAATGCAACCGCAGTTCAGTCTCAGGCTGACGCACTGATGGAGGTTGCCGCAGGTACCTCGGATGCCTGCGTGATCGACCTGCTGATGGCAGGCGCTATGATCGGCGAGGGCACCAGCTACCCGAACCTGACCTACACCGTAAACCTCAACGAGGCCAACGGTGAGGAGGACGAGAACTACGTTGTAGGCTTCCGCAAGGGTTCTGACCTGACCGAAGCATTCAACAACTTCTACAAGGGCGCCTACAAGGACGGCGTTATTCTTTCCTTCGCTCAGAAGTACGGCGTACAGGAAGCAATCGTAGATCCGGAGGCTTAATCTCCCATCCCCCCAGTTCAATAAAGGCAGAAGGCGGACTACCGTCTTCTGCCTTATGTGTCACAGGAAATAAAGTAAAAAAAGAGGTAAAGAGGAAACGACATGTTTGCCAATGTAACACTCAGCCTGATGGGCGGCTTTGTTACCACCGTACAGCTTTTCTGCCTGACGCTGGTATTCGCTCTGCCGCTCGGCCTGCTTATCAGCTTCGGCTCGATGAGCCGCATTACACCGCTGCGCGCACTCATCAAAATCATCGTCTGGATCGTCCGCGGCACGCCGCTTATGCTCCAGATCATCATTATCTACTATGGCCCTGCTCTGGTGTGGGGAATCAAGCTGCCGCGCTTCACCGCTGCGCTGGTGGCGTTTGTCATCAACTACGCCTGCTACTTCTCGGAAATCTTCCGCGGCGGCATTCAGGGTATCCCGAGCGGTCAGTATGAGGCCGGTCAGGTGCTCGGCATGACCAAGAGCCAGATTTTCTTCAAGGTAACGCTGCTGCAGGTCATCAAGCGCGTTATCCCGCCGATGGGCAACGAGTTCATCAACCTTGTGAAAGATACCGCACTGGCGCGTACCATCGCGGTATACGAGGTGCTGTGGATGGGCGAAAAGTTCATCAAGAGCGCCGGTATCATCTGGCCGCTGTTCTACACCGCCGTATTCTACCTGCTGTTCAACGGTATTCTGACCCTGCTGTTCGGCTGGATCGAAAAGAAAATGGATTATTTTAAATAAGGAGGAGCCGTTATGCCTATTCTGGAGGTACAGCACCTTTATAAGAACTTCGGCTCTACCAAGGTGCTTAAAGACATCAGTTTTACATTGGAGCGCGGCAAGGCGCTTGCCATCATCGGCTCGTCCGGCTCGGGCAAGACCACGCTGCTGCGCTGCCTGAATTTTCTCGAAACCCCGAATGAGGGTAAGATCATCGTAAACGGCGAGACACTGCTCGCCGCTGCCGACCACGCCGCCAAGAGCGATGCGCAGATCCGCAAGAACCGTCTGCACTTCGGCATGGTGTTCCAGTCGTTCAATCTGTTCCCGCAGTACACCGCACTGGAAAATGTCATGCTCGCTCCCCTGCTGCAGGCCAAGGAACGCCCGGACTACAAGCAGAAAAAACGCGAGATCCACGAGCAGATCGAGCACCGCGCCATCGAGCTGCTCGAGATGATGAGCCTCGAGGGCCGCATGAGCCACTATCCGCACCAGTTGTCCGGCGGTCAGCAGCAGCGTGTAGCCATTGCGCGTGCGCTCGCACTCAAGCCGGATATCCTGTGCTTCGACGAGCCGACCTCGGCGCTCGACCCCGAGCTGACCGGTGAGGTACTGCGCGTTATCCGCTCGCTGGCCGATCAGCACACCACCATGATCATTGTCACCCACGAGATGGCGTTTGCCCGCGATGTGGCCGATCATGTTGTGTTCATGGACGGCGGCACCATCGTTGAGGAGGGCACGCCGACAGAGGTATTTGAAAATACACATAATGAGCGAACCAAGGCATTTTTGAGCCGTTTTTCGCAAAACAGCTAAAGAACGGAAAATTATACAAAAACTTTTCGGTACTTTTCACCATTACCCCATTTACAAATCGCAATAAATACGTTAAAATAGTCCCGTAATAAGATTGCGGGACTTTTTATTGTCTTTTTGTACAGGTTTAGTTGGTCAATTTTTGATGAAATTATTGTTTGTTTGTGTTGAAGTTTTGGCGCAAATTTGCTACAATAAGAACACAGGAAAAAACCACCCTGTAAAATCATGTAATAAAAAGCCGCACGGCCTTTTATAAAATTTTTGATTGGAGATGTTTCTACTATGGCTATGGATGCTTTCAGCGCCTCCCTGATGAAGGACAAGAGAGAGATCGTCATTGCCCCGACTATTTACAAGTTTGACACCTTTGGTGCTTTCGCTGAGGAGTTCAAGCTGGGCGAGCGCGACGTCGTTCTGACCAACGAATTCATCTACAAGCCCTTCATGGAAGAGCTTGGCCTCAAGAGCAAGTTCGTATTCCAGGAGAAGTTCGGCGCAGGCGAGCCTTCCGAGGCTATGATCGAGACCATGTACGAGGCTATTCCGTACGATTCCTACGACCGCGTAATCGCAGTAGGCGGCGGTGCTATCATGGACCTTTGCAAGTTGCTCGGCTGCAAGCGCCCGACCTCCGTACATGAGCTGTACTTCAAGCGCGAGCCTGTTGTACATGAGAAGGAAGTTATCGCTATCCCGACCACCTGCGGTACCGGTTCTGAGGTTACCAACATTTCTGTTGCTATCGTTAAGGACGAGAAGGACGGCAAGCTGACCGGCGGCGATACCAAGCTCGGCCTGGTTTCCGACGACATCATCCCGAATAAGGTTTGCCTGGTTCCGGATCTGCTTAAGACCCTGCCGTACAAGCCGTTCGCAGCATCCGCTATCGATGCTCTGATCCACGCTACCGAGTCTTTCCTGTCCCCGCACCGCAAGACCGTTACCTCCGAGATGTTCTCCGTTAAGGCTATGGAGATGATCCTCGAGGGCTTCCGCCGCATCGCTCTGGAAGGCCCGGACGCTCGTATGGATTACCTCGGCGAGTTCGTTCACGCTTCCCTGTTCGCAGGCATCGCATTCCTGAAGGCCGGCTGTGCAACCGTACACGGCATGTCCTTCCCGCTCGGCGGCACCTACCACGTTCCGCACGGCGAGTCCAACTACGCTCTGTTCGGCAAGATCCTCGAGATGTACGACGAGTACGAGCCGGCTGGCGAGCTGGGCAAGTTCAAGGAAATCGTTGCTCGCTGCCTGGGCTGCACCAAGGACGACGCTCTGCGCACCCTGAACGTAACCCTGGAGAAGGTTCTGCACCTGAAGCCGCTGCATGAGTACGGCTTCAAGGAAGAGGACGTTAAGGCATTTGCACTGTCTGTTGATGCAAACCAGCAGCGTCTGATCACCAACTCTTACCGTCCGTGGAGCATCGAGCTCAGCGAGCGCGTATACAAAGAGTGCTTCTAATTTCCGCATGTAACGCCTGAATAGGGCGGGGAGTCCCGTCTCCCCGCCCTATTTTCTTTATTCATGTTATGTGTACCAAATTGTAATGAGAAAGGATACTTGATCACTTATGATGACCAAAGACCAGTACATTGAGTCCCTGCGCAAGCTGAACCTCAACCTGTATATGTTCGGCAAGAAGGTAGAGAATCCGGTTGACGACCCGGTTATCCGTCCTTCCCTGAACTCCTTCGCCGCTACCTACGAGCTGGCTGAGGACCCGCAGTATCAGGATCTGATGACTGCTACCTCCCACATCTCCGGCAAGAAGATCAACCGCTTCACCCACATGCATCAGTCCACCGACGACCTGATCAAGAAGGTTAAGATGCAGCGTCTGCTCGGTCAGAAGACCGCAGCCTGCTTCCAGCGCTGCGTAGGCATGGACGCTATGAACGCTGTATTCTCCTCCACCTACGAGATCGACGAGGCTTGCGGCACCAAGTACCACGAGAACTTCCTCAAGTTCCTGACCCGCGTACAGGATGAGGACCTCGCAGTTGACGGCGCTATGACCGACGTTAAGGGCGACCGTTCCCTCGCTCCGTCCAAGCAGGCTGATCCAGATCTGTTCCTGCACGTTGTAGAGCGCACCGCTGACGGCGTTTACGTTACCGGCGCGAAGGCTCACCAGACCGGCTTCGTAAACTCTCACGAGGTTCTGGTAATGCCGACCATCTCCATGCGCGAGGGCGACGAGGACTACGCGATCTCCTTCGCAGTTCCGACCGATTCCAAGGGCATCACCCTGATCTACGGCCGTCAGTCCTGCGACACCCGCAAGATGGAAGAGTACAACGACATCGACGTTGGTAACAAGGTATACGGCGGCCACGAAGTTCTCGTTATCTTCGACCGCGTATTCGTTCCGAACGACCGCATCTTCCTCAACGGCGAAGTTAAGTTTGCCGGCATGATCGTAGAGCGTTTCGCAGGCTATCACCGTCAGTCTTACGGCGGCTGCAAGGTCGGCGTAGGCGACGTTCTGATCGGCGCTACCGCTCTGGCTGGCGATATGGCTGGCTCCTCCAAGGCTTCCCACGTTAAGGACAAGCTGATCGAGATGACCCACCTGAACGAGACCCTGTACTGCTGCGGTATCGCTTGCTCCTCTCAGGGCACCAAGACCAAGGCAGGCAACTATCTGATCGACCTGCTGCTGGCTAACGTCTGCAAGCAGAACGTTACCCGCTTCCCGTACGAGATCGCTCGTCTGGCACAGGATCTGGCAGGCGGCCTGATGGTAACCCAGCCGTCCGAGGCTGATTACCGCAACCCGGAGCTCAAGCCGTACATCGAGAAGTACCTCAAGGGCGTTGCTTCCGTTCCGACTGAGGACCGTATGCGTCTGCTGCGCCTGATCGAGAACATGACCATGGGTACTGCAGCTGTCGGCTATCTGCCGGAGTCCATGCACGGTGCAGGCTCGCCGCAGGCTCAGCGCATCATGATTGCCCGTCAGTCCAACCTTGAAATGAAGAAGGAACTGGCAAAGAAGATTGCTCGCATCAAGTAATCTCTGAGCAAACTATAGGCACTCATGGAGCACCCGTGAGTGCCTGTGTTTGTGTTATTACCCATTGTTTCCCTATGGTAACATTCGGAAATGCTACATAGAAAGGGGTTGTGCGCCTTGCTTCGCTGCACAGTAAAATTCTGCGGCGGCTGCAATCCGCGCTATGAGCGCGGCGATGCCTACAAGGCGATTTGCGCTGCCCTTCTGGATACCGCCTCATTCTCCTATCCGGAGGACGGTGTTCCATATGACGTACTGCTGATCCTGCGCGGCTGCACCGGCTGTCCGTATCTCTATGAGGAGATCGAAGCCGCGCACCGTGTTGTTGTTGCCGCGGCGGATGAGATTCCGCAGGCGATAGATAGAATCAGGTCTTTCACGTCGCAGGCGTGACCACTGTAAAACCGGTCGCACTATTATCAGGAGGATTGATAAACATGAAGAAAGTAAGCATCATCACCGCGGAGGAAGCTGCTCTGAAGGTTCAGGACGGCGATACCATTGCTACCGGCGGTTTCGTATCCTGTGCTTGCCCGGAGACCCTGTCCAAGGCTCTCGAGAAGCGTTTTCTTGAGACCGGCCACCCGCAGAACCTGACCCTGTTCTTTGCAGCCGGTCAGGGCCACCGCGATGGCACCGGCGGTGACCATTACGGCCATGAAGGCATGGTTAAGCGCGTTATCGGCGGCCACTGGGACCGTGCTCCGAAGCTCGGCGAGCTGGCTCTGAACAACAAGATCGAGGCTTACAACCTGCCGCAGGGCGTTATCTCGCACATGTACCGCGATATCGCTGCTCACAACATCGGCACCATCACTCACGTTGGCCTGAAGACCTTCGCTGACCCGCGCAACGGCGGCGGCAAGCTGAACGACGTTACCAAGGAAGATCTGGTAAAGATCGTTAACATCGAGGGTCAGGAGCGCCTGCTGTACAAGGGCTTCCCGATCAACGTTGTATTCCTGCGTGCTTCCTACTGCGATGAGTACGGCAACTGCACCGTACATCGTGAGATCGGTCCTCTGGACGTAACTGCTATGGCTCAGGCCTGCAAGAACTCCGGCGGCAAGGTAATCGTTCAGGTTGAGAAGATCGTTCAGGGCGGTTCTCTGGACCCGAAGCTGGTTGCTATCCCGGGCATCTATGTTGACTCTGTTGTAGTCGGCACCGAGGAGGAGAACATGCAGTGCCTCGGCATGCCGTACGACGGCGCGCTGACCGGCGAGTTCCGCATCCCGGTTGACGCTATCCCGCCGATCCCGATGGACGCTAAGAAGATCATCGCCCGCCGCGCTGCTATGGAGCTGCCGCAGGACGCTATCGTAAACCTCGGCACCGGCGCACCGGAGAAGATCGCTAACGTAGCTGCTGAAGAAGGCATCTCCGACAAGATGACCCTGACCGTTGAGGCAGGCTCCATCGCAGGTGTACCGTACGGCGGCACCCAGTTCGGCGCTGCTGCTAACGCACAGTGCATCATCCCGCACAACGTACAGTTCGACTTCTATCAGGGCGGCGGCCTTGACGTTGCATTCCTCGGCCTGGCTGAGACTGCTCCGAACGGCGACCTGAACGTATCCAAGTTCGGCACCCGTCTGGCAGGTGCAGGCGGCTTCATCGACATCACCCAGAACGCCAAGAAGGTTGTTTACTGCGGCACCTTCACTGCAAAGGGCCTCAAGACTGAGTGCAAGGACGGCAAGCTCGTTATCACCCAGTAAGGCGCTAAGAAGAAGTTCGTTAAGCAGGTTGAGCACATCACCTTCTCCGGCGATTACGCTAACGAGGTACATCAGCCGGTTCTGTACATCACCGAGCGCTGCGTATTTGAGCTGCGTCCGGAAGGCGTTACCCTGACCGAGATCGCTCCGGGCATCGACCTGCAGACCCAGATCCTCGACCAGATGGACTTCGTTCCGAAGATGGCTGACGAGATCAAGACCATGGACGCTCGCATCTTCCGTGACGAGCTGATGGGTCTGGCTAACGACTAATCAATTCTATTTGTGCAGATTACGCAAACGGGAACTGGACTTTTCATATAATTTTACAGAATCGACCAATTCCCCTTGCATTCTGCAGAATAGTTTGATAAAATATTAACGAACTCAAAAATCGAGTTTCCATCACCATGCGGCGGCATAGTTTTTTCGCCGCATCAGTAGAAAAGGAGAAACAGCTAAATGAACGTTTACATCTGTTCCGCTGCCCGTACTGCAATCGGCACTTACGGCGGCACCCTCCGCGATGTACACTCCTCCGAGCTTGGCACCGCTGCTGCAAAGGCAGCTATCGAGCGTGCAGGCGTTGACAAGGAAGCAATCGACGAGGTTCTGTTCGGTCAGGTACTGCAGGGCGGCGTAGGCCAGAACGTAGCACGTCAGGTTTGCCTGAAGTCCGGTCTGCCGATCACCACCCCGGCTATGACCCTGAACAAGGTTTGCGCTTCCTCCATGCGTGCCATCTCCCTCGGCACCCAGATCATCCGTTCCGGCGAGAACAAGATGATGCTGGTAGGCGGCTGCGAGTCTATGTCCGGTGCTCCGTACATCTCCCGCGATACCCGCTGGGGTGCTCGCATGGGCGACAAGAAGCTGGTCGATATGATGGTATACGACGGCGTATTTGATGTATTCAACCAGTACCACATGGGCATCACTGCAGAAAACGTAGCTGAAAAGTACGGCATCACCCGCGAAATGCAGGACGAGATCGCTCTCGCTTCCCAGCAGAAGGCAGCTGCTGCCATCGCTAATGGCCGCTTCAAGGACGAGATCGTTCCGATCGAAGTTAAGAAGAAGAAGGAAACCGTTATCTTTGATACCGACGAGCATGTAAAGCCGAACACCACTCTGGAGATCCTCGGCAAGCTGCGCCCGGCATTCAAGAAGGACGGCGGCACCGTAACCGCAGGCAACGCTTCCGGCATCAACGATGCAGGCGCTGCAATGATCATCGCTTCCGAGGAGTTCGTTAAGGCAAACGGCCTCAAGCCGCTGGCTAAGGTTCGTGCCTGGGGCTCTGTAGGCTGCGATCCGTCCATCATGGGCGTAGGCCCGATCGAGTCCACCCGTCAGGCTCTGTCCCGCGCAGGTCTGACCGTTGCTGACCTCGACCTGATCGAGTCCAACGAGGCATTTGCTGCACAGGCTGCTGCTGTTAACCGTGAGCTTGGCTTTGATATGGACAAGGTTAACGTAAACGGCGGCGCAATCGCTCTGGGTCACCCGATCGGTGCAGCCGGCTGCCGCATCACCACCACCCTGATCTACGAAATGATCAAGCGCGACCTGACCATTGGTCTGGCTACCATGTGCATCGGCGGCGGTATGGGCGAAGCTATCATCGTTGAGCGCGACGAGCTCTGCAAGTAAGTCTTGCTATAGGGGGCTTCAAAAGCCCCCTATATACCAAAATCAGTTCCGTAGAAACTGATTTTGGATACCCGAACGACGCCGCCCTGGGCGGCTGGGTCGGGGTGTAAAAACCCACGCGCATGTCGCGGGTTTTTACGAACAGAAGCTCGCTTCTGTTCTATTTTGACTGCAAACATCCTTTGGATGTTTGGTAATCTCCGAACGGAGATTGCTTTTGAGCGTTTTACGCTCATAGCACATATTCTGAAAGGAAGTCTTAAAAATGACTGACGTAGTAATCGAAAAAAAGGGTCATGTTGCGATCGTTAAGATCGAGCACATGAAGGCTATGAACGCTCTGTCCACCGACATGTACGCACAGCTGGAAGAGGCATTCGACGAGCTGGCTAAGGATCTGGACAACGTTTATGCAGTAGTTCTGACCGGTTCTTCCACCGTTAACAAGAAGGGCAAGACCGTTAACTCCTTCGTTGCAGGCGCTGACATCTCCGAGATGGCTACCAAGACCTGTGCAGAGGGCAAGCTGTTCGGCAACGAGTCCAACCGCGTTTGCTGGAAGATCGAGAACTTCAAGCGTCCGGTTATCGCTGCCATCAACGGCTTCTGCCTCGGCGGCGGCTGCGAGCTGGCTATGTCCTGCGACATCCGTCTCGCTTCCGAGAACGCTTCCTTCGGTCAGCCTGAAGTTGGTCTGGGCATCACCCCGGGCTGCGGCGGCACCCAGCGTCTGGCTCGCTTCGTAGGCGCAGGCAAGGCTAAGGAAATGCTGTACACCGCACGCGCTAACTACACCGCTCAGGACGCTCTGGACATGGGCCTGGTTAACTACGTATATCCGCTGGAGAACCTGCTCGACGAGGCTGTAAAGCTGGCCGAGGAGATCGCTGCTCAGGCTCCGATCGCTGTTTCCCTGGTTAAGGAAGCTGTAAATGTTGGCATGCAGACCGACCTGAACTCCGCTCTGAAGTTCGAGGGCAACTGCTTCGCACAGTGCTTCGCTACCGAGGATCAGAAGTACGGCATGGCTTACTTCCTGGACAAGAACCGCGACAAGCCGGCTAAGGAATTCAAGAATAAGTAAGCATTGAGACAGTCGGACCGCACAATTCAAAACCAGATTGTGCGGTTTTGACTAATCAATATTCGCAATACCTGTTCATCCATCCGCAAAGAGTGAGAGAGAGGTTAATTTAGCATGAAAGTTTGTGTATTCGGCGCTGGCAACATGGGCGCACGCATCACTGAGGTATTTCTGAACGCAGGTCATGACGTTACCATGATCGACATCAAGCCGGAGTTCACCGAGCGCGGCAAGACCGTTATCACACACGATTACGAGTTTCTTGTAAGCAAGGGCAAGATGACTGCAGAGCGCAAGGACGAGCTGCTCGCTTCCCTCAAGACCTCGGTTGACCGCAAGGACGCTGCCGATGCTGACTTCATCATGGAAGTTATTCTGGAGCGCATGGATCTGAAGAAGGACCTGCTGGAGGATCTGGACAAGATCTGCCCCGCTCACACCATCTTCGCTTCCAACACTTCCGGTCTGTCCATCACCGAGATGGCTGCCTGCATCCCGCACCGTTCGGATAAGTTCATCGGCTGCCACTTCTTCAACCCGGCTCAGATCATGAAGCTGGTTGAGGTTACCCGCGCGATCCAGACTTCGGACGAAACCTTCCAGACCGCATTTGACCTGATGGCATCCCTGGGCAAGACCCCGGTTGCCGTTAAGGAAGGTCCTGGTTTCGTTGTAAACCGCATCCTGATCCCGATGATGAACGAGGCAATGGGTATCGTTGCTGACGGCATCGCTTCCCCTGCTGATGTCGACGTTGCCATGCAGCTTGGCGCAGGCATGAAGTCCGGCCCGCTGCACACCGCTGACCTTGTTGGCCACGACGTAAACCTCGCAATCATGGAGACGCTGTACCGCGAGACCGGCGACCCGAAGTACCGTCCGCATCCGCTGATGCGTCAGATGGTTCGTGCCGGCTGGCTGGGCGTTAAGACCGGCAAGGGCTTCTTCGACTATGATGGTCCTTTCGGCAAGGAGATCGTGAAGAAGTAATCGCTTTACAATATAAAAAGCATCTGTGCTTCGGCATAGATGCTTTTTTATATTCTCAGTCTGTAAATTTTTTCACACATTGCACAAATATTGCAAGTAATGTTTATTTAATTCGCTAATTTTTGACATAAGCTATGGTAATTTTTTAACATACACGATATAATATTAACTGTATGGGAAATATAATCTAACCAATGCTGCAGAGGCGGTAAATGCTGCCAAATCGCCGCACAATGCCGCAAGAACAGCATATCTGGTTCGGTTCAAACCAAGGTGCCCGCTGTACACGCTGATCGTGTACAGACTGGTTTCCGAGGCTCCCAACATCACTGCGGCCACGCGTCCGGCATAGCTGTCCGGTCCGCAGCGTCGTATAATTTCACTGCCCATTGCCAGTCCCCCTCCTCCGCTGATCGGCTTCAGCAGGGTCAGGGCTGTGCATTCTTTCGGTATGCCCAGTATACGCAGTGCGGGCGCGAGCACGCTTGCCGCAATATCAACGGCACCTGAGGCGCGCAGCATGAACACGACTGTCAGCATCCCGACCATAACAGGCAGTATCTGCACCGCGGTTTTCAAACCGACGGCTGCACCGCGCAGAAAAGTTGGAAATACGTCCACGCCTTTGCACAGCGCATACAGGCTGATTCCTGCCAAAAGTGCCGGAATGAGCGCGTTCTGCAAAATCTGCAATCATCTCCCTCCTTGTATTATTTCCCTTGCTTGGAAATTTTTTGATGATTGTTTGCTTATTCGACAGATTTCTTGCTTTTCATGTGTGATAATACTACTTGTAAGGCGCACTTACCTGTCCCGCTATTCCCCATCCGGAAAAAATGGACGCAGCAGTTTACTGCTGAGCAGCACCGCCGCAACGGAAGCCGCAGAAGCTCCCCACACCGGCAGCATAATATCAAATGGCGCGTGTGCTCCGCAAGCCGCACGAACCGCCGCCACCGTAGACGGAATCAGCTGAATTGAGGTTGCGTTCAGCACGATCAGCGTCAGCACGGTATCCGGCGCTCCGCTCCGCCCTGCAAGAACATACAGCCGCTCTGACGCACGCAATCCCAACGGCGTTGCCGCGTTGGATAACCCCAGCAAATTTGCCGTTACATTGGCGCTTACTGCTTCCATCGCCTGCTTATCCTGCGATGCGCTTCCGAACAAGGGACGCAGAACAGGTGCCATCAGACGGGACAGCCGCTCTGCCAGTCCGGAAGCCTGCAGCAGCTCCATCACACCGCTCCAGAAGCACATCAGCCCGGTGATGCTGATCGCCAGCGTGATCGCTTCCGAAGCCCCTGTGGGTACCGCTGCCGTAACCTCTGCCAGCCTGCCCGTGACCGCACCGCATAGCAGCGCCATACAAAGGAACACCGTCCAGATAACGGACAGCATATCGTGTTCCCCCCTTCCGTCCAACATCCCAAGTGAGTGGGATTTGGTAATACATTTTTTATGATAAAGAAATGGAGTGTGTTGAAAATGAAATCCACCGGTATTGTTCGTAAGGTTGATGAACTTGGTCGTATCGTGCTCCCGATTGAGCTGCGCCGCACTATGGGCATCGAAGTAAAGGACGCTCTGGAAATCTACGTTGACGGCGATCATATCGTCCTCAAGAAGTATGAGCCGTCCTGCGTATTCTGCGGTAACGCAAAGGACATTATCCACTTCAAGGGTAAGAATGTCTGCAGCGATTGCGCGCATGAGCTCGGCCTGCTTTAAGCCTTTACACAGCAACACTGTCACGCTGCTTCTGTTTGCCGACTTTCCGCTTGGAAAGTCGGTTTTTTTATTTTTCACCGCGTCGCTGCGCCGCTTCGGCGCGGTATTTCGCCTGTGTGGCTCTGCCGCCGCGTATGTGCCGCTCCTGCTTGTTCACCTGCAGAACGGTCTGTACGCGTTCATACAGCTCGGTATTCAGCTTTTGCAGGCGCGTTGTGATATCCTTATGTACGGTTGACTTGGATATTCCGAACCGTGCCGCAGTCTGCCGCACGGTAGCCTTCTGCTCGATCATGTACTGTGCGAGACGGATCGTGCGCTCCTCCGGTAAGCCCTTCACCGCTGTTTCCCTCCTGCCTGATGAGGTTTCATCTGTGACAGTGTATGTGGGTTCGGGGACGGTTAGAACGCATTTGTATCCGTTTGAGGGCAAAAGAAAACGCGCTGCTTACTGCAGCGCGTCAGTCTGTCAAAAAAGTATTATTTTAATTTTTACGCTTCGTGCGGTAGCACGCATAAAATAGAATTTGCGAAGCAAATTCATAATTCCCGGGGGCGTGTACCTCGGGAATTATACAAGGGACGAAAAATTGTGCCCGCAAGGAGCGGTCCAATAAAACAGTATAATAATGTTTTCGGGAAGCGGCATGAGTAATCATGCCGCTTTTCCGTTCATAACGTCATAGAGTAAATTGGCGGGGAGTATGCCGATATAGTTGTAGCTGATCGTCACATCCTGCACTCGGTGTCCGCTGGACTTGTCCGGTGCATGAACATATACGGCATTGACCATATCGTTCAGAATTGTGGGGGTCAGCTTCTCCAAGTACAGGTATTTTTTTGCCTGTCGAATAAACCTATCAACATTCTCCGCTTGATCTTCTTGATTCTGTATTTCGTTTTCAAGCATTTCAATCTTGACTCTCAGGTCTGCCTGCTCCTGCTCATAATCATCAGCTAACATCTGAAAACGAGCTTCGGACAGTTTCCCGTTGACCATGTCCTCATAAATACGCTTGAACAATCTGTCCAATTCAGCCAGACGGTTTTCGGATTTCTGCAGGATTCGCTTCTTGGCAGAAAGTTCTTTCTTTGCTTCCTCGCTTCTCTTTGCACCCAACGCTCTGCGGAACGTATCTTCATAATCGGCAACACACCGTATCACCAACCTCATGTGTTGGAGTGTACCTTCTTCCAGCACCACGGCTCGGATGAAGTGAGTGTCGCAGACCTCCTTGCCCTTTTTACGAGAAGTGGAGCACACGAAGTGATCTTGTCTGGTTTCAAAACTGTTGCTGGTGCAGTAGTACAATTTCTCACCACAATCGGCACAGCGAACGAGACCGGAGAACATATTGGTCTTGCCTGTTCTGGCGGGTCTGCGTTTGTTCTTGCGAAGTTCCTGCACACGAGCGAAGGTTTCTTCGTCAATAATGGCTTCATGGGTATTCTCGAAAATCTTCCATTGATCGGGAGGGTTTTCGAGTTTCTTTTTGCTCTTGTACGATTGCTTGCGGGTTTTGAAGTTAACCATATGACCAAGGTATTCCCGCTTTTCCAGTATGCCGGTGATGGTGCGTGGTGCCCAATCGTAAGGGTTATCAGGTGTCTTTGCAGGAGCATTTCGTCCCATCTTCATCCAATGAACTGTCGGACAATCCACTTTTGCCTCTTTCAGCTTCTTGGCGATCTGAGAGGGACCGAAGCCCTCCATGCACCAAGCGAAGATCTGACGGACAACGGCTGCGGCTTCATCATCCACAATCCAATGTCTCTTTGGATTGTCGGGGTCTTTCATGTAGCCGTAGGGCGGGTTAGTAGTCAAATACTCACCAGATTCACCTTTCTGCTTCATAACCGCTTTGACTTTTTTACTGCTGTCCTTGACATAGAACTCATTGATGATATTCAAGAACGGAGTAAAATCGTTGTCCTGCTGATTGGCGCTGTCCACACCGCTGTTTACGGCGATGAAACGGACATCATGTTCTGGAAAAAGCATTTCCGTGTAAAGACCGACTTCCAGATAGTTTCTTCCGATACGGCTCATATCCTTTGCAATGATAACGCCGATCTTGTCGTCCTTTACCAGTTCAATCATGCGGTTCCAATCTGGGCGGTTGAAGTTAGCACCGGAGTAACCATCGTCCACGAAAAACTGGATGTTTCGGAAACCTTGTTCTTTTGCGTATTTCTTGAGAATCGCCTTTTGATTGACAATGCTGTTGCTCTCTCCTGTGAGTTCATCATCACGACTCAATCTACAGTAGATAGCAGTAATTTTGTCAGACTGCCTATTCATATCTTGTTCCTCCTTAATCGGCGGGCAGTCTGCCAATACAGGATTGCTTGTATATATCATATCACACATTCGTGAATAAATCCACCCTTTCATTAGAATATTTTTTGAGCATTTTAAATTTTCTTTTGCCATGTGGTCGAGTAACTTACTGGAAAGACTTCTTGTACCGTCGTAACTTCCGCTGAAACGGTAAGTAGTCTGACCGGAGCGGATGGTCATGGTGATCTTCGGCAACTCTGCCGCACAGTAATTACGAACGGTAAGATGCCCATCCTTGTTAAACAAGCGGTTCTCGCTCTGCTCACGGGATGTATGCTCCATTTTGAAATAGGGATCGGGATCGGAGAAGTGCGTACAAAGTGCATCATCCTGCGGTGCGGGCAAGGATGCCAGCCACTCGTTCAGTTCTTCGGGTGTCATGTCAATTGCCTTCTTATTTTTGTTCATATAAAAATCCTTTCTTTGCTTTGCTCGTGGTGAGTGGACAAAACGTCCACTCACCAGATAGGAATGGAATCGAAGGGAAAGAATTATCTTTTCTGTTCCTTCTTGTGTTCAATCTTTCTGCCAAGGGTCTGCTCCAAATTATGACGAATGGCATCAAGACGCTGTGTTTCTTCCTTAGCGGTCTGGTACTGGTTGTAAAGCTCGTTTTTCTCTTTGATAAGCTGCTCCACTTCCGTCTGCAACGCCTTGTGGCTCGGTAGCTTCTTCAAGCCTTTGGAATCAAAGTAGCGTTTGGCAGCGTGCAGAATGATGAAGTCGCTGTCATGCTCGTCACGATATTTCTGACGAGCTTTTTCATTCTTGCAGGCTTTCAGTTCGTCGATTACATATCGAGTCTTGTGATAGTTCAGCACATAATTACGGAACTCTTTCTTTTCTGCGATTGCGGCTTCCACAGATTTCATCTCTGTGCGAATATCACTCAGCTTCTCATGGGCGACATCGCAAGCAGCAGCCAATGCTTCGGGAGAATCAAATCCCATTTCCTTGTACAACAGATAGGCTCGGCTTGCGTTTTTGAGATTGTGTTTCTTTGCCCAATGCTCATAACCCTTACCTTTTTCCTTGGCGACATCCATATCCACCATACGGCTTACAGAGTTTTGCTGTTTGATAAAATCTTGCATGGTCGGTGCAGAATGAATGGGAGGCGTTTTCGTTCTGACCTGTTTTGCATTTCTGTCAAAGACGGCGAGCACAGTAGCTTTATCAAAATCGTCGCCCAGCTTTCGTGCCGTGATAGGCTTTGTGCGGTCTGGTGTGAGGTAGGACAATCTCCCTCGGCTTTCCTTGACGGTGATGCCACGGCGGAGAAGTTTTTCTGCAAAGTCCTCAAAGCTGACAGCATCGGAGAGTGCCATGCGGATTTCTTCACGGAGCTTGTCCTTGTCGGTTTCAAACTTTGTCGGTTTGACCGGCAAGCCTTGTTCGACAAGGACAGCGTTTTCTTCATCCAGTGCAAGTTGTCCTTTCTTCTTCGCCCAATACTCACGCTCGGTCACTCTTGTCTTACTTCCATTCAGCAGATCAATCTGATACAGACCTGCATCGTGGCACATCTCCATGACCTCAGAACGGAAGTATTCCATAGCTGCGTTGGTGCATCGGTGCTTCATGCCCGGTTGGGTGTCGCACGGTCTATCCATATACGGCATGAATGGAACTTCCATAATTCGCAGAGAATTGATAACGATGTGTACATGAACATTGCCGCTGCCGTTGTGCCCGTCGGGGTGTGTACAGACGATGGCTTGATGACCGGGAAAGTGTTTCTTGCAGAATTTCTCTCCAAGACTCTGTGCCAGATCTACGGTCAACCCGTGATCGGGAACATCCTTGGGATCAAAGCTGATGATATAGTGATGACTTTTGACATCTTCCCGTTTTTGATTTTTGCCATAGCGGAGGTTGGCTCTCAAACAGGCAATCGCAAAATCTTCGTCACCGCAGTTCAATGTAGAAATGCGGTAATTCTGTCTTGGGATAAGTCTGCCGTTTTCGTCCAGGGTGGGCTTCATGGTAAACTCGTCATGCTCAAAAGTGAGATAGGATTCAGCAGCAGAGTAGTTGGCATTTTTAGAGCTTATATGCTTGAACGTTGCCAACAGCATCACCTACCTTTTTCATCACTTCAAATTTCAGCGTGGCAAGATCAGCGGCAGCATCTTGCAGTTCTTTCGCCATAGCGGGATAGGGACTTCGCCATTCGTTGAGGTGTCGGGCAATCTGATTTAAGTTGTTACCGATCCTGCCGTATTCAGCGGTCAGTTTACCAATGGCTGCGAGCAGATCGTCGCTGACCAGAGTTGCCAAGATGGTCGGTTTGATGGTTGCGCCAGAAATCGCTTCACGGATAAACTCCGATTGATTCATGTCGTAAATCTCCAAGCGACGGAGAAGGTCGGCGTGTTCTTCATCGTCCAGACGGGTTTTTACGATGTGTGTACGTTTCGGTGTGTTGTAAGTTTTGGTCATTCGGTTCCTCCTTCATTTGTGAAAATGGTGATCGGCGGATGCCGTTGCTTCTGCCAAAGCAGAACAGATGCAGGGTTTGGGGGAAGGCACTCCCCAACAAGATTCCATGAAGGGCAAAATGAGCGATAGGCGAAATTTGGACCCATGGTAGAATCTTGCTCTACGCTACCCGGCCTTTTCGTTTTCACTGATTTTTCAAGTTCACGCATTTGGCGCTGAATCGTGTTTTGGAAAAATGACAAAACAAAAAGAGCCGATTACACAAAACATCAGAAATCGGCGGGAGCATCGCTCTCGCTTCAAAGTGATGTTCTATGTAATCGGCTCTGAAAAATCAAAGTCGGGTTCTGCTTCGTACAGCTCCTGCCAACAGAACCAAAGGCTTAGTGGAGCAGTTCGGCACTTCCGGTGTACCGATACCGTGTCGGATGAACCGACTAATTATGTCTCAATATGGTCGAACATTTATATTCAGTTGTTATGTATGGGTGGATATATTTTCGACGGCATTATTATACAAGAATGGACTACTTCCTGTCAATGTTGCAAATGTAAATTATATAAGAACAGAAAAATGGAAAATTGGTTTCAATAAATTGGATAGGAGTTGTTTTGTAATCACAGTATCAGCTGAGCAGTTACTCACTGCTCAGCTGATTGTTATTGAATAATTCCTCTTGCCTTCAAGATTTCAAAGTTTATTGCATCTTCTATGTCGTTCTTTAACATACGCATATTGGGATAGGCACCTTCTTTAATAACCCTTTCAAACAACGATAACACTGAATTGTTTTCGATAAGTGCTTTATCCTCGGCATCTACCTGTGCCATTAACCCTGCATAACATTTTCTCGCAATTTTCAATTTATCATCTACGCTAATCGGATTAAAAATAACAACTTTAGAAAATCTCGAATAGATTGGCGTCCCCAGATATTTTTCCGCTTCTTCTTCAGTCCTGTAATTCGTAGTGCAAATAATAATGCACTTGGAAACATCCACAGAATAGTTTGCATCGACAAACGTACCTTCATCGAACATTTGGTAAAACGCATTGTAGAACGAAGGAGATACCTTATCAAATTCGTCCAGCAGAATAACATTAGAATTGCGTCTAATCAATTCACGAGCCAAGCTATCCTCACCATGGTCGGCACCAAAAATGTACTGATAAGCACTGTTAGTCTGCTGCATCGAAAACTGGATCCTAACCATATCCGTGCCTAAACAGGAACTAATATATTTTGCTGTCTCCGTTTTCCCGATACCAGAATCACCCAAAAACAGAAGCGTAACTGGCCTTTTACGTTCGCTATTT
>NZ_CDRQNY010000028.1:0-23290 GCF_977037065.1 Butyricicoccus sp.
TATCGGGAATTGACCGTGGGCGAAGTGAAGGAACATTTGCAGGAGCATAATATTCCTGTAAGAATTTGAGTAAACGCAAACCTAACGACTGTGGATATTGGCAAAAATGCTCCGTAGGGCGGGGTGCCCTCACCCCGCCGTGTAAACCGAAACATAAACCGTAAAACAACGGATACCATGTAAACCGTAACCCACACATCACCCATATAACATGGTGGTTCATTGAGGGACGGCGGGGTGAGGGCACCCCGCCCTACGGTAATAGGAAGTGAATATTTTGAATTTAAGCAAATTTTTCGTAAAGGCACCTTTGGTTCCTGTGGTTTGCCAGGACGAGCGAAACGGCGAAGTCCTGATGCTCGGCTACGCGAACGAGGAGGCTCTGCAGCTGACGATGGACACCGGCACGGCGTGGTTTTTCTCGCGCTCGCGCCAGAAGCTGTGGAACAAGGGCGAGACCTCGGGCAATTTTATCTTTGTCAGCAGGATTCTGTCCGACTGCGACGATGACACGCTCATCTATGTCGGCACGCCCAAGGGTCCGGTCTGCCACACCGGACACCGCACCTGCTTTTTCACCACGCTGTGGGAGAAGCCGGAAGAAAAGTAAAAGGAGAGCAGTATTATGAATTCGTTTGAGCAAATGGAAGCCGTGATCGCGCAGCGCCGCGCCGAGCCGCAGGAAGGCTCATACACCTGCTACCTGTTCGAGAAGGGCATTGACAAGATTCTCAAGAAGGTCGGCGAGGAGTGCGCCGAGACCATCATTGCAGCCAAGAACGGCGACAAGACCGAGCTGGTCGGTGAGATCAACGACGTATTCTACCACATGATGGTAATGATGAATGAGTGCGGCGTGACCATGGAGGATGTCTGCAAAGAAATGGACATCCGCGCCCAGAAGATCGGCAACCTGAAGAAATTCCACGTTTCCGACCACAATACCTAAAATTGAGCGAACAGAGAGACCTGTGCATTTTTTGCACAGGTCTTATTGTTTTGTCGGAAGGAATATGGTATGATGAACCTGAGGTGAGCAATATGCGCAGAAAAGACAGAGAAATCACCGGCCGAGAGAACATAGAGCCGATCCTGCAGGCCTGCAAGGTCTGCCGCGTCGCCATGACCGGCACGGACGGCTGGCCGTACGTCATTCCGATGAACTTTGGCTATATCTGGGATGAGGACGGGCTGACGCTCTACTTTCACGGCGGCGTGAAGGGCAAGAAGATTGATTCGCTGAAAGCCGACCCGCGTATCTGCTTTGAGCTGGACTGCGAGGGCGGTCTGACGAGCGGCGGAGAGACGGCCTGCCGGTACAGCTATGCGTTCTCGTCCATCGTGGGGTACGGCAAGGTGGAATTTGCAAAAGATAATGACGAGAAACGCCGCGGCTTTGACATCATCATGCAGCACCAGACCGGCAAGGGCGGCTGGACGTACACGGACGCGGCTCTGTCCGTCACCGAGGTGATGCGCGTGCGCGCGGAGTCGTTTGAGGCCTCGCGCAAGGCGCCGAAGGGATGAGTATGAAGCACATCGGTACCAAAATTCTGGCAGGCGTGCTGGTGGTGTTGCTGGCGGGAGCGGGCGTGCTGATCTGGCGCAATCTGCCGGAGGATGCACCGCGCCTGCAGGAGCCGGAGGAAACCGTTCGGCAGGAGCCGGAGGTGCAGCCGGACACCACAGCGACCCTGTGCGTGGCGGGCGATATTGTGGCGCACATGCCGCTTGTCGCGGATGCGTGGAACGGCGAAGCGTATGATTTTACGCACCTGTTCACGGACGCAAGGCCGTATTACGAGGCCGCGGATTACACAACGGCCTGTCTGGAGACCACGTTCAACGGGCCGCCGTATGCGGGCTACCCGCAGTTCTGCGCGCCGGATGCGCTGGCCTCCGGCCTGAAAACGGTTGGGTTTAACCTGCTCTCCACGGCGAGCAACCACAGCATGGATACCTGGTACAGCGGTCTTGTCCGCACACTGGATGTGCTGGACGCCGCCGGTCTGGAGCACGTCGGCACTTACCGCACACAGCAGGAGCGCGACGCGGTGAAGATCATCGACGTGGGCGGCATCAAACTGGCCATGCTGGCGTACACGTTCAGCACAAACGGTCTGCCAGTGGACAGTGAGCACCCGTACAGCGTCAGCGTCTACACGACCGACTACATGACCGACTGCAGTGCGGTGGATTACGACCTGATTCAATCCGATCTGGACAAGGCGGGGCAGTCCGGTGCGGATGCGATCGCCGTGTATGTACACTGGGGCAACGAGTACCACACCGAGCCGTCCGAGCAGCAGGAGCAGTTGGCGGACTACCTGTTTGCGCACGGCGCGACACTGGTGCTCGGCGGGCACGCGCATGTGCCGCAGCCGATGGAGCTGCGGACGCTGCCGGACGGACGCACCGGCTATCTGTGCTACTGTCTTGGTAACCTGATCTCCAACCAGTTTGACCCGTACACCAACCTGACGGCGGCTGTCACGCTGACACTCACCAGAAGCGGCGAGACTGGACAGGTGACGGTTTCCGGCGCGGAGTACGCGCCCATGTTCATGCTGCACGCAAGCGATTCCAACGAGGGACGCTACCGCCTGCTGGATATTCGGAAATCCATGCAGGATTTTGAGCAGGGGGATACGTCGGTTGTAAACCGGTCGGTGTATGACCGGATGCAGCAGGGCCTTTCCGACCTGCACCGTATCTTCGGCACGGATGAGGTGCTTTCGCTTGCAGCATAAGAAAATATTTACGGTTTCTTTACATACAGTGCTCGACACTGTGTTGACTTTGCGACACGATGCTGATACAATAAATCTGTACCAAAAATGCACAGTCCGCAGAGAAACAGGGAGGAACGGCTCATGCCGGAGGCGAAAAACAACCGCAGAGTGCGCTTTACACGGTCTGCACTGCGTGAAGCACTGATTGACCTGATTCTGGAGAAGCCGCTGGTTTCTATCACGGTCAAGGACATCTGCGCGAGAGCGGACATCAACCGCTCGACCTTCTACCTGCATTTCAAGGACGTGACCGACATCCTGCGCACGACCGAGGACGAGATCATCGAGCACATGCGCGAGCATGCGCCGATGCACGAACGGGAGTGCCGCGAGCTGCAGGAGATCAAGGGATTCTTTATCGACTTTCTGGAACAGATCCGGAACAATCCGCGCATAATGAAGGTGATTCAGGTGCTGTGCAGTGAGCAGGGAGACCCGTATTTTGTACGCAAGCTGCAGACCATGACGTATGAAGCCTTCCTCGACGGCTGGGATATGCACATGATGCCGGAAATGAGCGAGCAGCGGAAGCTGCTTGTGTTTTCGTATATCATTTCGGGCATGGTATCCATGCTGTCCACCTGGGCGACCAGAGCGCAGGACACGCCGACCGAGCAGGTCGTATCGCTTTTGATGGGGTTGATGTGGCACGGACTGGACTGTTTTGCAGCATTTGACAAAAAAAGTGCTTTTCCGACCGAATAAGCCACTTGACATTTCTATGGGAAGATGGTATATTATAACTGCTTCGTAAATAAGCAATGTTTTCCGTCGATAGCATTGCGGATCGGCCCTTTTCGGTGTATTCCGGGAAGGGTCGATCACTTTTTATATAAAAAACTTTGAGGGGGAGAAGGAATTGCACAAACAGGGAGCTTTGCGCGAATTCGGGCACTATGCCGCGATGAACATCCTGGGGATGATCGGCATTTCGTGCTACATTCTCGCGGATACATTTTTTGTCGCACAGGGCACGGGCTCGCTCGGATTGGCGGCGCTCAACATCGCCATACCGGCGTACAACCTGATGAACGGCATCGGCCTGATGCTCGGCGTGGGCGCGGCAACGCAGTACATGATCGCGCGGGCGCAGAACGATCAGAGACAGGCGGACAGCGTATTCACGCACGCGGCGGCACTCGGGCTGCTGCTCGGCGTGCTGTTCCTGTTCGGCGGACTGTGCTTTGCGCAGCCGATCGCGCGGCTGCTCGGCGCGGACGCGCAGACGCTCGGCATGACGACAACCTACCTGCGCATGCTGTGGTGCTTCGGGCCGTTCTTTGTGATGAACAACGTGCTGCTGGCGTTTACGCGCAATGACGGTGCGCCGACCGTTGCCATGTGCGGCATGATCGCGGGCAGCCTGTTCAACATCGTGTTCGATTACATTTTCATTTTCCCGTGCGGACTGGGCATGTTCGGTGCGGCGCTTGCGACCGGCTTTTCGCCGTTTGTCAGCATTCTGGTGCTGCTGACGCACCTGCGGAGGCCGTCCCGCGGATTCCATCTTGTCAAAACGCCGCTGCGCGTCAGCCGTGTGCCGAGCCTGTGCGCGCCCGGTCTGTCCTCGCTCATCGGTGAGATCGCCTCCGGCGTGGTGCTGCTGCTGTTCAATCTGGTGCTGCTGCGCCTCAGCGGCAATACCGGTGTGGCGGCTTACGGCGTGGTGGCAAATCTTGCTCTGGTGGGAATCGCTGTCTTTACCGGACTGTGCACCGGCATACAGCCGCTGGTCAGCCGCAGCTCGGGTCTCGGTGACAGGGAACAGCTGCGGCGGCTGTTCCGCTGGGGCATCTGTACTGCGCTTGCGATTGCAGCCGTGCTGTGCGTATCGGTTTTCCTCGGCGCGGAGCCGCTGACGGCGGTGTTCAACAGTGAGCATGACCCGGAGCTTGCCGCTTACGCGGAGAGCGGCCTGCGGATCTACTTCACAGGCTTTTTGTTCGCGGGCGTGAACATGGTCACGGCAGCGTTTTTCAGCGCGTCGGATAAGACCGTGCAGGGCTTTGCCATTTCGCTGCTGCGCGGCGTGATTGCTGTGCCGCCGATCCTGTTTCCGCTCGCGTGGGCGCTCGGCGTCGATGGCGTCTGGCTGACGTTCCCGATGGTGGAGCTGGTCACGGCGGTCGCCGCACTTGTCTGGGCGCGGAAGTACATCGTTGAGAATTGAGAAACGGCGTGGTGGTTTGCGTTGGTTCTCCCCCTCAAATATCATTCTTCATTATTGCACGAAAAAAGGACTGATTCTCTCGAATCAGTCCTTTTCAGCTTGTCGAAAAAGCAATATTCGATTTTTATGCTTCGTGCGGCAGCACGCATTCAATTGAATTTGCTTTGCAAATTCATAAATTCCGGGAGCATGCATCTCGGAATTTATACAAGGGAAGAAAAAATGTGTCCGGAGGACGCGGTTTTTCTTCAGCATTCGATCGAAAGCGTGGTTTCGATCGAGAGGCTGCTCGAAAAACGATAGTTTTTCGACAGCCTCGGACTGATTCTCTCGAATCAGTCCTTTTATAATACCGCTTAACCTTACAGCTCTTCCACAAGCGCCTTAAACAGCTTGCCGCGTTCCATGAAATTCTTAAAGCGGTCGAACGACGCGCTGGCCGGACTCATGATAACGACATCGCCGCTTTCTGCGCGGGCAGCGGCCTCCTGCACGGCTGTTTCGAGGTTTTCCACCTCGATAATCGGGGGATGCTCGCCCTCGATATTCTCCACGCACTCACGAATCTTGGGTGCAGTAGCGCCGGTGAGCAGCAGCAGCTTTACATGGTCGCAGATAGGCTGACCGAGCACGTCATACGGGATATGCTTGTCGTAGCCGCCTGCAATGAGAATGACCTTCTGCTGGAAGGAATTGAGTCCTGCGATGGTTCTCGTCGGACTGGAGGCGATGGAGTCGTTGTAATACTTCACGCCGTCCTTCTCGCGCACGAACTCGATGCGATGCTCAACGCCGCCGAACGTGGTCGCCACGGCGCGGATATCGTCGTCAGAGGCATAACCCTGCACAACAGCCGCCGCCATCATCATGTTGTACACGTTGTGCGCGCCCGGAATGCGGATATCGGATGCGGGCATCAGCTCACGGCGCACGCCGCCGTCCGCGATGTAGATAACGTCGTTCTTGAGGAACACGCCGTTGGCCAGCTCCTGCGTTTTGCTGGTGCAGAACAGGTTGCCGGACGCCTTGAGCGAGCGCGTCACCTCATCGTCGAGATTGAGGATCAGCTTGTCGTTTTCGCCCTGATTGCGGTAAATGGCAGTCTTGGCCTGCACATACTCGTCAAAATCCTTGTGGTAGTCCAGATGATTGGGCGTCAGATTGGTGATCGCCGCAATGTGCGGGGAGTGCTTCATGCCCATCAGCTGGAACGAGGACAGCTCCACGACTGCAAGGTCGTTTTCGGTCATCGTGTCCACGCGGGGGAGCAGGGGCGTGCCGATATTGCCGCCGAGATGCACGGTATAGCCCGCGTGCTTCAAAATCTCGCTGACGAGCGTGGTGGTCGTGGTCTTGCCGTCCGAGCCGGTGATGCCGATGATCGGACACGGGCAGACCGCGAAGAAAAGCTCCATCTCGCTGGTGATCTCCGAGCCGTTTGCGCGCGCCTTCTCAAGAAAACGCGGGTGAACGCCCGGGGTACGGAAGATAACGTCCTCATCGAGCGCATCAAGGTAATGCGGGCCGAGAACGAAGTCTACGCCGAGGGTAGCGAGGGTAGCATAGCCGTCGCCAAGCTCGGTGGGTTCTTTTTTGTCATGCACGGTAACGCGCACGCCTGCAGCGCGCAGCATACGGATGAGCGGCATATTGCTCACGCCCGCGCCGATTACGCCGACCCGTTTATCCGACAGGCCGCCGAGGTATTGTTCTAATGCTGTCATAAATGCGTAACACCGCCTTTTGTACTTTGACAGTATACATGATTTTTCACGATTTTGCAAGTCCGGTTTGACGAGAGCGTTTTTTTACGGTATAATGCTATTTGTGACTGGTGCAGACGGTCGCGTGCCTTCGGGCATGAGGAAAGTCCGGGCTGCACAGGGCAAGGATAACGGATAACGTCCGCCGAGGGTGACCTTAGGAATAGTGCAACAGAGATATACCGCTGTTTTATGTCCGCATAAGGCAGTAAGGGTGGAAAGGCGAGGTAAGAGCTCACCACGTCCCATGGCAACATGGGAGGTCTGTAAACTCTATCCGCAGCAACGCCGACTGGGACTATGATTTGCCCGATCGTCCCGACTGGCGGCTTGAGATGCACGGCAACGTGCATTCGAGATAGATGACCGTCCACGACAGAACCCGGCTTACGCACCAGTCATGCCATAAAAGCACCGTAGATTTTCTGCGGTGCTTTTTCTTTTACCCTCTGCAGATGTGTAACCGTAGGGGCGAACATTGTTCGCCCGCAGCGCGACCGGAGCCTGCGCAAGGAACGGCCGCAGCACGACCGGAGCCTGTGCAAGGAACGGCCAAGCATACGTTTAACCATAGTGCGGGCGCACACTGTGCGCCCCTACGGTTACGCCTGTGCAGATGGTTTATAGACGGTGTGCCCCCTACGGGATACATAGTACACTTCTATAAAAACTGCCGTTGTATTTTGGCACTTTCTCCATATCCTGCGCCGGAAAAATTTGTTATACTTGAGGAAGGATAGGGAGGTGCATTTTATGAAAGGACTGGGAAAACGAATCCTCGTGATGGCGGCTGTGACGGCGGTCTGTGTGTGGGCAGCCGGAAAATCCGGCTATGCGGTAAAACCGTACCGGCTGGACGAGGACACGCTTGCACAGCAGGTGCAGACGCTTAAGGAGAACAATCTGACGAAGTTTTCCGGTGTAACGATATACGATGGTATCGTGATCGGTGACACGGTGTATTATGTAATGACGCAGGATGGCATCGAGCAGGAACGCTTTTTGGGCGAAATGACTGCGAAACGCAGCTGGCTTGGTACATGGAAATTTTACAGTATGGGCTCCGGCGATTCCGGCATTAACTACGATATCACCGGCTGCGGCGGACACAATTTTCTGCTGCTGAGCGGAAAGGACCCGGAACAGCAGGTCGCAAAAGTGACGCTCGACTGGTATGGACAGACCTATGAGATGACGAATGAGAGTGCAAAGCCATATTTTCTGCTCTGCACCGAGCTGACCGGATACATGCCGGAGGACGGGTTGCCTTCAGAGGATATGTTCCGTTTTTACGATAAAAACGGCAAGGAGATTCCGCGCTGGTACGATTCATACAGCGGCTCGATGGATGGTTCAAGTATTGCGGTCGCACAAGGCAGCATTTACAAGGCGGAATAGACAAGGAGCACCTGCGGTCGGCAGGTGCTTTCTTTTGATACTGAGATTGAATGGTTTGCGGGCGAACACTGTTCGCCCCTGCGGTAAAGCCGGCGATTACTCGACGCAGCGCAGACGGAACTCGCGCAAGGATAGCGACAATTCCTAACTGCTAATTCCTAATTACTGATGATCCGAACTTGCTTACAGCTATATAAATGTGTTATAATAAAATTTAATTGGACAAACACAAGGGGAGGAACCACTGTTATGATGATCGAATGTCCGCACTGTCATATGGAAACCGAACACAAGGTGATCGACCATATCAATATCGACCGAAATCCCGAGCTGCGGGCAAAGGTACAGGACCTGTCTGTCTTTCGTGTCAAATGTCCAAACTGCGGCGAAACCGTGCTCGCCGTACACCCGTGTCTGTACCATGACATGGCAAACCAGTTTATGGTATGGCTGTGGACCGAGGACGGTCAGGTTCCCAAGGCGGAATTTGATCCGCTGGCGGGCTACACCCTGCGCGTGACCGACAGCCTCAACACCTTCCGTGAGAAGATCAACATCCTCGAGCGCGGTCTGGATGACCGTACCATCGAGATCATGAAGCTGCTGCTGTTCGCACAGCTTAACCGCGACCTCGATGTTGTCGAGCTGCTCTTCCACGAGCTGGACGAGCGCACGGGCGATTTCCGCTTCGTTGCCGTGCTTTCCGACGGCGCGGAGCAGTATGCCGCCATGCCGGGCGCGGCGTATCAGCGCCTGCACGCGGATGTGGAAACCTATCTGTACACGCCGGGCGGTGAGTTCTCGCGCATTGATATGACGTGGGCGCATCAGGCACTCGAGCTGCTGCACGAGATGGGCTGACGTTTTACCTTCTCCGCAGGGCATAAAAAAGGATGTGCCGTTTTGACACATCCTTAGATTTTTTCATTCTCAGCCGATAAGCAGCTGCACCAGCGTGCCGCCGATCACGGCGGTGGCAAACGTTGCGGCGATGACCGGCAGGGCGCGATGACGGCCTTCCTTCTCCTCGAGAAGAACGATGTAGCCGAAGCCTGCGCCGGTGGAAAGACCGGCAACCAGAGCGCCGAAGCTGATCGTGCCGCCGACAAACAGCTCGCTGAGCAGCACGCTCATCGCACAGCTCGGAATCAGACCGAGCACCGCGCACAGCAGCGGCTGGAAGATGCTGTTGGTCAGCATGAGGGAAGCCACGCGCTCCTCACCGATGCCGTGTACGACCATGTTGAGCGCGAACAGCACGACAAACAGGAAGATGGTGGTCTTGATGGTGTGGGACAGGATATTCGCCACCGGCGAGGTCTCACAGCCGCAGTCGCCCATCTCGATCTCAAGCGGGCCGTCGGTTCCGGCCTTGTGCCTCCGGAACACGGTGCAGCGCAGAATATAGCCGCCGATGACCGCGATCGCAAACTTGACCACGAGCAGCAGCACCACCTGCTGTACGCTTGCGCCGCCTGCCAGCATGATGGGCACCGCCTCATCCGAGGTGGCAAGGAACACGGCAACCAGCGTTGCCGGTGCAAGAAAGCCTGCCGAGAACAGCGCGGACGCTGCCGCGGAAAATCCGCACTGGGGAATGGAGCCGGCGAGTGCGCCGACCACCGGACCGAACTGCGCCGCACGCGAGAGCAGCTCCGGCGTATTGGTCAGCCGGTTTTCAATGTAGTACAGCAGTGCGTACACGACCAGCAGCAGCGGTACGGTCTTGAGCACATCGAAAAATGCTTCCGGCAGAACGTGATGAATAATTTCTAACAAATAGGTCACCTCATAGTTGATCTGTGGGTTGATAACATTCGTGTTGTCTCAGAGACAATTATAATAAGTATAGCATAAAACCCAGTCCACAGGCAAGCGGGATTTGCCGGACTGCATACCAAAGATAGCAAAAGGAATCGAATATTTACCATGAAATTTAACGAACTCAAGTTGGAGAAAAACATCCTCAAGGCACTGAAGGAGGCAGGCTATTCCGAGCCGACGCCCATTCAGCAGCAGGCGATACCGCCGGTGCTCGAGGGCCGAGACCTGATGGGCTGCGCCCAGACCGGCACGGGCAAGACCTGTGCGTTCGCAGTGCCGATCATCCAGCGCCTGGCAAAGAGCGAGGGCGGAAAGGGCACCATCCGTGCGCTCATCCTCACACCGACGCGCGAGCTTGCGCTGCAGATTTACGAAAACGTGTGCCAGTACGCGCGCTACGTGCCGTGCAGTGCGGCGGTCATCTTCGGCGGCGTATCGCAGGTGCCGCAGGTCGAGGCGATCGAACGCGGTGTGGATATTCTCATTGCCACGCCGGGCCGTCTGTGGGATCTGATGGGTCAGAAGATCGTAAAGCTGGACAAGGCAGAGTTTTTCGTGCTCGACGAGGCCGACCGTATGCTCGATATGGGCTTCTTCCCGGATGTCAAGCGCATCGTCAAGTTCCTGCCGAAAAAGCGCCAGACTCTGCTGTTCTCGGCTACCATTCCGGCGGAGATCGCTGATCTGGCAGAGAAAATGCTGCATGAGCCGGAGCATATCTCGGTAACGCCGAGCGCAAAACCGGCGGACAAGATCGAGCAGCAGCTTTATTTTGTAGAAAAGCAGGAAAAGCGGGAACTTCTGCCGGATATCATCCGTCAAAGCAATGTACACCAGGTTCTGGTGTTCACCCGCACCAAGCACGGCGCAGACAGGGTCGCGCGCGACCTCAACCGTGCGGGCATCAAGACCAAGTCCATCCACGGCGACAAGTCGCAGAATCAGCGTCAGCGTGCGCTCGCGGACTTTAAGGAGTGCAAGATCGCGGTTCTGGTTGCGACCGACATTGCCGCGCGCGGCATCGACATCAACGACCTGCCGCTCGTTATCAATTTTGACCTGCCGAACATTCCGGAAACCTATGTACACCGCATCGGCCGCACCGGCCGTGCCGGTCAGGAGGGCACCGCGATTTCCTTCTGCGACCGCTCCGAGCGTCCGTACCTCAAGGATATCGAAAAGCTGATCGGCAAGCGCATTCCGGTTGTCGGTGAGATTCCGCACGAGGAAAAGGAGGAGGAGAAGCGCGAGTCCGGTCAGCGCAAGACCGCCAACAAGCGCTCCCGCCGCAAGCCGGTCTCCGAGAACGCCACCGCCGAGGAGGTCGCCGCAGATGTGGCCCGCGAAAAGGAAGCCAAGAAGAAGGCGCGTCAGGCGAGAGCGAATGCCAAGCGTCCGTCCCGCCGCGAGAAGGCCGCCGAGAAGCAGACCGAGCAGCAGGCGAAGGCAGCCGCGCCGCGCTCCCGCAAGGGCAGAAACGACCGAAACGACAGAAATGATTCGAGCCGCAGAGGCCGCCGGAACGACCCGTACGCCCGCTTCGAGAAGAACGAGCCGCGCGTAGATGCCCACACACCGAGCCGCGCGTATGCGCTCAGCGATGAGGCTGCCGCGCGCATCCGCAGGAAGGTCGAGGCCGCACTGGCCGCTCGTGCCGCGAAAGCGGACGGCAAGGCCGCTCCGCAGCAGGAGAAGAAGGGCAGAGGACACGGCAGCAAGTCTGCGCAGAAGCCTGCACAGCAGCAGAACAAGACGGCACAGAGCAAGACGACGAACCATCGTCATAGACGCCGTCGTACCCCGAACAGCAACCGCAAGGGTTAAGAAGTTGCTGTCATAACCATTGCACACCGCCTGAACGGCTTTTTTGCCAGCATACTGCGTTGTTTTCCCTTGCAATCCGTCAGGATTCCTGCGGAAAAACGCCTTGTCTGCTGACAAAAAATCTCGTTCATCCGGCGCACTCTGGCTATGAAAGCAACTTCAGCGATAGAGACAAACCTGAACCGTATCCCGCGGTTCCCGGATTGAGAGAGAAGGAGCAACACGAATGAACGGCGCAAAACACCGCTTCGCACTGGGACTGACCTGCTTTTTTCTGATCGGCATCACGGTTGTGTATCCGTTTCTGCTGTACACACCGAACGCGTTCGTCACTCGCTGGCGTGAGTGGTACATCGAAACCGCAATGGGCACCATGACGCACCAGTGGCTGGCCACCTGGTTTATCCCGGAGGATATCATCAACGAGGTGATGACCAAGCGCTACCTGATGAACCAGAAGCAGGAGGGCATCGTCAGCAACTGGGACGGCGCATGGGAGGAGAAGGACACCGCCGAAACGCCGAAGGACAAATTCTATGCCATGTTCAGTGAGCTGAACGAGAGCGGATTTGAGAGCTTTCTGGCGGATAATCCGGAGTATCTGGAAAACGGCTATGACCAGATCAACATCGATCTGATCGGTGAGCCGAGCCAGACGCATTACGACACCGGCCTCAAGACCAGGCAGGGCGACACGGTGTTGGCGATCAACGCCGCGCACGGCATCCTGATCGTCGAGCAGACCGGCGAGGACACGCTTGGCATGGAGTACGCGGGCAAGATCGCGCTCTGCAAAAAGCCTGAGAATATCTTTGTCGGCACGAGCGAGGGCCTTGGCGATTACGGCTCGTTCGTATCCGATATGGTGAGAGATTATGACGCCATTCTGGGCATCAACGCCTCCGGCTTTGCCGATTTTGACGGCAACGGCACGGGTGGCACCGTGTACGGCTTTCTGAAAAGCCGGGGAGAGAAGTATCAAGACGCAGTAGGCGACGGCTGGAAGATCATCGGCTTTGACAACGAGGATCACCTGCAGGTCGGTGCGTTTAACGATACCTCCAGCCTGCGCGACGCGGTGGAGTTCCACCCGGCGCTCATCATCAACGGCGAGAATCTGGTCGCAGGCACCGGCCTGAACGAGCAGCAGCCGCGCACGGCCATCGGTCAGGCGAAGGACGGCACGGTTATCATGATGGTCATTGACGGCCGTCAGATGCACTCGTTCGGCATTTCGATCGAGCGCTGCGGCGAGATCATGGAGCAGTATGGCGCGTATCAGGCGTCCATGCTGGACGGCGGCTCGTCCTCCGTTATGGTCTATCGCGGCCGCGAGATCACCAGTCCGACTACGCTTTCCCAGAATGAGGAAGGCCGTTATCTGCCGGATGCATTCCTGGTGAAATAAAAATTATCACGATTTCGGAAAAAACACTTGTATTTTCCGTCATTGCATGATAGAATAAATAAGCGCCTGTGGGACAGGCGCGATACGGAGAAGTATCGAAGTGGTCATAACGAGCTCGACTCGAAATCGAGTTGGCGGTAACACGCCACGTGGGTTCGAATCCCACCTTCTCCGCCAAAACAACAGCCATCCATTCGGATGGCTGTTGTTTTTTGCTCCGAAGGTGGGATTCGAAAGGCGGCTCTTAGAAACATGCCAGTGGCATGTTTCAACCGCCGTGGGTGCCCGTAGGCCGACAACCTCTAAAATATTTAATGGTTGCTTGCCGCAGAAAAGGAATCCCACCTTCTCTGCCGGCAGGGCAGGCGGGATTCAAACTCACCTGAAAAAATTCCTCAATCAACAAAATTTTTTCTCCGCGCGGCAAATTTTCTATCATGTAAATCACCGCAAAAGCCGCGAAAAAGTTCGATATTTCACCGATTTTACCGACAATTCACGGTGTTTGAAAATTTCTCAAATTTTTTCGCAATTTTTGTTGACAAAGGGGGATACCCCTGCTATAATATATCTTGTCGCTGAGAGACAAGCGGTTCACCGCGAGAGATCAATGCGAGTGTGCTGGAACTGGTAGACAGGCACGTTTGAGGGGCGTGTGTCGATCGACGTACGGGTTCAAGTCCCGTCACTCGCACCACCTTCTTTCAACAACAAAATATGCGGATGTGGCGGAATGGCAGACGCGCTAGCTTCAGGTGCTAGTGTTCGCAAGGACGTGGGGGTTCAAGTCCCCCCATCCGCACCAAGTTAAAGAGCTTCAAACTTACGTTTGAAGCTCTTTTTCTGTACTTTGCGGAAAGCTCGTCGGAGCAGGGAGGAGGCTGTCCAATACCCTTGTCTAACAGATTGTCTGCCATTTCACCCGATTCCGCAGAATGCACCAAAACCAGGCCGACAGACCACGGATTTTCTGTATTGACACTCGCCCAAACCGTGGTACAATTATAACAGAAAAAGCAGAGTAGAGCACAATGCGTTAAGTGCCGCTGAAACGGGGAGTTGTTCGGCGGACGAAAGGGAGCCTTTTCCTTGCGGTATTGTGGTCGCATCCCGCTGCTGCAACTGTTTAGGCACTTTCCTAAATCGCTGTGGCAACAGATGAATTTGATTAGGAGGTGTCTTTTTCTATGTCTAAAACTCCGAATATCTTTGTCCGCTCGCTGCGTGAGCTGAAGTCCACCCGCTGTCTGGCGGTCACGGCGCTGCTCATTGCGATCAATGTCACGCTGGATCTGCTCGGTCTGTCGATCAAGCTGCCGCCGAACCTGCGTATCGGCTTCGGCTTCCTGTGCAATGCGTCGATCGGCATGCTGTTCGGCCCGGTTGTCGGCATGATGGCCGGCGTGTGCACCGATGTGCTCGGCTATTTTGCGGGCAACCTGTCTATGGGCGCGTATTTCCCGGGCTATACGCTGACAGCCGTTGTCGGCGGTCTGATCTGGGGCCTGTGGCTGTATCCGCGCAAGGTCACCGTATGGCGTGCGATCGGCGCAAAGACCTGCATCAACCTGTTCTGCAATATCTGCCTGAACACCCTGTGGCTGACCGTCACCGGCGGCAAGGCGATGAGCGTGCTGCTCGTTACGCGCGTGCCGAAGAACCTTATTCTGCTGCCGATCGAGATCGTGCTGGTCTACTTCGGCATGAAGCTGGTCAACCGTATCTATGGCGCGCTGCCGAATGGAAAAGCGGCGACGGAAATCGAGAATTGAAAATGGAGAATGATCCGTAAGATAAAAACAGTCCCTCGGCCTGTCGCTTGACAAAGCCGGGGGATATGCTATAATAAAGTCAAAGGGACACTGTTACAGCAGTCAGGCCCTTGTACTTTCAGCAGTTAAATTTTGATGACCGTTTCGGGTACCAGCCGGACGGTCATCGCGCTTTTATACAGAAAATGTACAGTACAATGACCGCACATACAAAAAGCTGAAATGCTTTCTTCTGCACTTGCGCCACCTCCTTCCTGCCGCGGACTGCGGGAAAGGAAAAGAGGGTCTGACCGCCTTATGTAACAGTGTCCGCAATGATTATAGCATATAACACCGAATAAAGTCAATCAGCCGCCTTTTCGGGCGGTTTTTGTTTTATTTGAAAACATTGGCAGCATGCTTTCAGCTTTTTGTGAATAATTCTGTTTTTCCCTATGCAAACGGCTGATTTTTTGTTATACTATATATGATTGGAGAAGAACGGTACAGTCCGTTCGCTGAAAGGGAGTGACCTCTTTATGAAACTTACAAAAGAGAGTATTAAACATAACGTGGCATGGAAGGGTTATCGTCTGCCGCAGTACGACATTGACGCCGTGCGCGAAAACACCCACAAGGCACCGACTTGGCTGCATTTCGGCGCCGGAAACCTGTTCCGCGCCTTCCCGGCTGTACTGGCGCAGCGCCTGCTGACCGCCGGTCTGTCCGACACCGGCATTATCTGCTGCGACGGCTACGATGAGGAACTGATCGACCGCTGCTACCGCGCCTGCGATCATCTGTCGCTGGTTGTCACCCTGTATTCCAACGGCACGATCAACAAGGAAGTGGTTGCGTCCGTTACCGAAAGCCTCAAGCTGAGCGAGGATATGCTGCGCCTGAATGACATTTTCCTGGCGCCGAGCCTGCAGATGATCAGCTTTACGCTGACCGAGAAGGGCTATATCATCCAGGACGACACCCGTGAGTTCCTGCCGGACTACAAGCACGACCGCGAGAACGGTCCGGAAGGCTGCCAGTCCTTCTTCGGCAAGCTGACCGCACTGTGCCTCGATCGCTGCCGCGCCGGTCTGCCTCCGCTGGCACTCGTTTCGCTGGATAACTGCTCGGACAACGGCACCCGTCTGGAGCGTGCTGTCCGTCACATGGCACGCGCATGGCAGCGTAACGGCTTCATCACCGAGGATGAGTATTACTTCCTGCTCAAGAAGAATACCTTCCCGCTGTCCATGATTGATAAGATTACCCCGCATCCGGATAACCGCATCGCAGACAAGCTGGCGGCTGACGGTCTGGAGAACGCAAAGCCGTTCGTAACCGAAAAGGGCACGCACGCGGCTGTTTACGTCAACTCCGAAAGCCCGCACTACCTGCTCATCGAGAACGCATTCCCGAACGGTCATCCGGCTCTCGAGCAGTGCGGCGTTATCATCACCCGCCGCGACATCGTTGAGAAGTCTGCGATGATGAAGGTAAGCACCTGCATGAACCCGATGGATACCGCCCTCGGCGTATTCGGCTGCATGCTCGGCTACACCCGCATCAGCGACGAGATGAAGGACACCGAGCTGGTCAACCTCATCACGCGCCTGAGCGAGCAGGAGGCAATGCCGATGGTAGCCGACCCGGGCGTTATCGACCCGGAGGCATTCCTGCACGAGGTTCTCGGCGAACGTTATCCGAACCCGTTCCTGCAGGATTCCCCGCAGCGTACCGCAACCGATACCTCGCGTAAGATTGCGCCGCGCTTCGGCACCACGCTGTACGCTTACTATAACTCCATGCTGCCCGCACACCGTGCCACCAGGCTGATTTACATTCCGCTGGTACTGGCCGGCTGGCTGCGCTATCTGGAAGGCGTGGACGATAACGGCAGCGAGTTCACCCTCAGCCCCGACGCGAATATCGAGCATGTCCGCGCACTGATGGGCAACCCGAAGCTGGGTGACGACGTAAGCGAGGCTCAGCTGTATCCGCTGCTGGCAAACCGCTACTACTTCGGTGTCAACCTGTTTGAGATCGGCGTAGGCGAGACCGTTGTCCGCATGTTTGGCGAGATGAACCGCGGCCCGCACGCTGTTCGCGAGACGCTGCAGAAGTACTGCGGCGAGGAGCAGGAGCAGGAGTGGATTTTCTCCTGATTACCGAAAAAACGTAAGACAAAAGGCGAACCGTAAGGTTCGCCTTTTTGCTATAATGGAGGATTGAGAATGGAGAATGAGCGCAGCAGGGAAGCGATGGTAAAGAAAACGGCGGACCATAGGTCCGCCGTTTCTGTGTGTTGCAGCAAATTTTAATTGCACGATTGTGTTGCCATTATCAGTCTGTGCCTTTTCGCATAGAAAATAACCGCCCCTGAATTGGTATTTTCAAGCTATCTAAGTTTTTAGGAACGACCGCTCTTGCCAGAGAGCCGGTCATTGTTGCAACTACAAGGTTAGTATATCGAATATCATATTATTTTGTCAAGCAAAATAGTAAATTATACGTTTAATCGGCGTTTGTTATCCGATAGTAAAGTTTACAATACCTTTCCAAAGAGCGTAAAGCAAGTCTTCAAATGATGCCTGCGGGTTATGAATTGCAAACCATACAAGGCCCGCCGTTAAAAGGACAGACACCGCGATTATCACCCAGAAACAATACCATCGCTGTTTAGGTGTCATATGATTTCCCTCCTCAGTCATAACGGTAATTTTCACCTCGGGGAGTTTTACATCTGATATCTATATAGTAACAGATATTCACGGTTTGCAAAGGGATTTTGCACAGAAGCCGGTGCATTATTTTTGTCCGGCGGCTACCCGTAATCCCGGCGCATACCTGAGCCATTTCCCGCTCTTGAGCCGCAGGAAGAAGCAGACCGACCGGCACAGCCAGTCACCGATCATGGCAATCCAGATGCCGATCGCGCCCATGCCGAAGTGCACCGCGAGAATATATCCCGCGACAAGCCGCAATCCCAGCATGGAGATAATCGAGCACACCATCGGATACCTTACGTCATTCGCCGCACGCAGGATATTCGGCATGGCAAACGAGGTCGGCCACAGGAAGATCGCGCAGCCGTTGTGAATCATAATCAGCGTCATGCCAAGCGCAAGCGCCTCTGCGGACACGCTGTAAATCTTGAGAATGAGCGGCGTGCACGCGATCGTGACAAGGCAGGTGCTGGCGGTAACGGCGTAGGTAATCATCATCAGCTTTTTCGCCATGCGGCGCGTCTGCGGCTCATCGCCCGAGCCGATGCACTGCCCGATAACCGTAATCATCGCCAGACTCATCGCCTGACCCGGAATGACGGCTACGGCATCCAGGTTATTCGCCAGCGCATTCGCGGTAATCTGGGTCGTACCGAACAGCGAGATCATGCTCACGACGAGTACGCGGCCAAGCTGAAACAGGCTGTTTTCCAGACCGTTCGGCACACCGATCTGCAGAATGCGGCGGATCAGCTCCTTATCCGGTCGAAACCGCTGTCCGCGCCGCAGAGAGACCGTGTGCTCGGGGTTCAGCAGCAGAATCGTGATAGCGACAGCCGCCGTGCCGCGTGACAGCACGGACGAAAGAGCTGCGCCTCCGACGCCCCACTTGAACACGAAAATGAACAGCGAGTTGCCGATGAGGTTGACGATGTTGATCAGTCCCGCAATCAGCATGGAGATACGCGAGTTGCCCTGTGCGCGGAACAGCGCCGCGCCTGCGTTGTAAATCGCCAGAACGGGGTAGGAGAACACGCTGACTGTCAGGTAGGTGAGCGCACTGTCCATCACGCTGTCCTCGATGGTGCCGAACAGCAGCCGCAGCAGCGGTGCGCGGAACAGCATGACGAGTGCCGAGATAATCAGCGCAATGACCGTCACAACTAAGTACAGCTGCTTGGAGGCGTCGCATGCACGGTCGTTCTTTCTCGCACCGAGCAGCTGCGCGACCACGACAGCGCCGCCGGTCGCCAGTGCGGAAAAGATGTTGATGATGAGTACGTTGAGCATATCGACCAGCGATACGCCGGAAACCGCCGCTTCACCGACCGAGGAGACCATCATCGTGTCGGCCAGACCGACCGTGATGGCGAGCACCTGCTCGATAACGAGCGGAAAAATCAGCTTTTTGAGTGCGGCATTGGGAAATAACTCTTTACTCGTAAAAAATACACCTCGAATCAGAGAATAACGCGGTACGCCTCGATCAGCCGTTCGAGCGACCATGCGGCGTTCGCGGGACTGGTGGAGGGCAGCTGCGTGATGGGAACGCCGGTATTCGGCTCGATCAGCCTGCGGTACAGCTGCGCCGACTTGCCGCCGGTGGCAAAAATGCGCGTAATTTTGCTCTCGCGGAGCAGGCGGCCTATGTCGTTCGGCTCGGCGTTGCGGATAGACGTGTCGGACGCGCCCGCAATATCGCATTTGGCGATGGTGTCCCACAGCGCCACATGATGCCGCAGGCACATCGCACGCTTGTCCTCAATGGAGACCGGCACCTCCTCGCTGAGCACAGCCGCCAGCACGCGCCAGAACCGGTTCTGCGGGTGGCCGTAAAAGAACCCGACCTCGCGGGATTTCGGGCTTGGAATCGAGCCGAGCAGCAGCACGCGCGACTCGCTGTCGTACAGCGGCGGAATGGTGTGAACGATGGTTTGCAGTTGCATGGATCAGTCCTCCAGTACGGAAACAAAGCTGCGGAATGCGCTCGGCAGCGCATAAGCATCGCGCAGCTCGGCAGGTGTGACAAAGGTGAGAGCGGGTGCAGGTGCGTCCAGTTCGACATACACGCCGTTCATGTGCCACTCCACATGGGTGAAAATATGCTTGGCAGGCCGCAGAGAGAGCAGCTTTCGCACGCTCCAGTCCATTTCGGTGAGCGCCGCGCGCAGCTCGTCCGGCGAGAGATGGCCATCGAGTGACGGCAGTTCCCACAGACCGGCGAGCAGACCCTTTTTCGGTCGCTGCCGCAGACCGATAAGCTGACCGCAGCGCACAAGGAGCACGGTGCGGTTTTCCACTCTCCGCGCCTTTTTCGCCGCGCGGAGCGGCAGCACAGCCGCGTTTCCGCGGTGAAAGCCCTCGCAGAGATGTTGAATCGGGCAGTCGTCACAGCGCGGTGCGCCGTTCGGCAGACAGACGGTTGCACCAAGCTCCATCAGAGACTGGTTGAGGTCGCCGGGGCGGTCGGACGGCATGAATGCGGCGAACCGTTCGCGCGTCTGCTTTTTGAATTTTGCGTCCGTGATCGGCGTAAAATCGTTATCCAGCCGCGCCGCCACACGCAGAACATTGCCGTCCACCGCCGGAACGGGCAGTCCGAACGCGATAGACGCCACCGCGCCTGCCGTGTACTCGCCGACGCCGGGCAGAGCAAGCAGCCTGTCGTAATCAGCAGGCAGTTCGCCGCCGTATTCTTCGCACAGCAGGACCGCTGCACGGTGCAGGTTGCGCACGCGGCTGTAGTAGCCGAGTCCCTCCCAGAGCTTGGTGTAAACGGCCTCGTCCGCCGCCGCGAGAGCGGGAATATCGGGCAGCGCGTTCATCCAGCGGGAAAAATAGCCGCGCACGGCCTCCACGCGCGTCTGCTGCAGCATGATCTCGCTCACCCAGACGCGGTAGGGAGCAGGCTCAGACCGCCACGGCAGGTCGCGGTGCCCGGCGGCATACCAGCTCAGCAGCGGCTGCACGATGGCCTTGCTTACCCCGCTCAATATTTCATGTCATCCAGCGTAGCGCCGGTGTAGAACATGGTGAAGGTCGCGTCGGCAATGTGCTTGCCCTCGTCGTCATGCACCTCGACCATGTAGACCGACACCTTGCGGCCGCGCTTGCGCTCGTATGCCACAGCGGTCAGCTTTTTGCCGCAGCGGCCCGGGCGGTAATAGTGGATGGTGCTGTCGAGCGTGACGGCCACCGTGCCCTGAGACGCTGCCGCAGAGCCGGCCGCAATGTCGCACAGCGTGAAGATCGTGCCGCCGTGCGCCATGCCGAGCGGATTGAGCAGCTCGGGGGTCAGGTCAAGCTCTACGGTTGCGCCGCCGTCCTTGTCGAGCGTCACAACATGCATGTGCATCAGCTTGTTTAAGCCGCCGGCTTCCTGCCGCAGCTTGAGGATTTCTTCGATGGTCAAGGTTAGGACTCCTTTATCATGATATAATCTTTTGATAAACGATGGTTTTTCGCCTTCGAGGCGAACGGTTCTTGCCTGCGCGGCAGGCGCACAAGAGGGTAGACACCAAGGTTTCTACCCTCTTGAGAATCACCCATTTCCTTAGAGGGCACGGCGCAGATTGCCGATATGTGACCGCTGCGAAGCAGGGGAACGGCAGAGGATTTTTTCTTCCGCAGAGACGCACTGCGTGCGCTCATGTATCCGCATATTCGCAGTGTCGGATACCTTTCTGCTACACAGACCAGCTACTCTACGCAGAGCGCGGCATAGCAGTGCCGCGCAACTTGTTTGCGCGTTGTGCCGGAAGGCACCTGCGAAGCTATCTGGTTTGTGCTATTTATCCTCGTAGGTGCTGTCTGTAATCTCCAGACTTACGAATTGTGCGGCACTGTTATGCCGCGCCTGCGTAGACTAAACCGCCTGTGTAGCAGTACGCTGTCTGTGAACTGCGAACAGGTTGCGAAACGAACGCAACGGTAACCCGACTGCCGTACCCCATTTTCGAAGCGGTCGCCGCTCTCCGATTTTCGCCGGGCTAACAAACAAGGGAAAGGTAGGAGTTCAAAGAGGAAGGGAAACCGCAGGTGTCCCTTCCTTTTTGCCCCCGCGGCGGGCGCCGCAGTCTCCCGCGCTCCGCAGAGCGCAACTCCCCGCTGAGGTTCAGCGAAAAACTCCCGCCCGTCAGGGGCGAACCCGCTAACGCAGTTCGAGTACCCCGTTCAGCCGGTGCAGAAAAAACTGCCGCCCGTCAGGGGCGAACCCGCTTACGCAGTTCGGGTGCACCGGTCAGCCAGTGCTGAAAAACTGCCGCCCGTTAGGGGCGAACCCGCTTACGCAGTTCGCGTGCCCCGGTCAGCCGGTGCTGAAAAACTGCCGCCCGTTAGGGGCGAACCGCTCGATCGGTGCAGGATAACAGGTGAAATCTGCGATACTACTCTATTTTATTATAAAATGCACCCGCTCCTGCGTCAAGCGCAACCGTCCGGCGAAGCCTGACGAATTTTTCTAACAGCCGTCGGATTACACAATCCCCAATATGTAGTTACCAATCGGAAACAGGACAACAAAATGCAGGGAAAAGTGCCGAAAATACAAAGTGAGCCTGTCGAAATGCGTCGAAAATGACGGTTTTCTGTACTTTACAAACGGTAATACGGCGAGTATAATATAAATATATATTTTATAGTTGTGCCTTCTGCGGCACAACGCAGACGGAGAATGTTGGAATGAGTGATTTTTCGCGCACGCTTGCGCTTCTGCGACGGGAAAAGAAAATAAGTCAAAGAGCGGCAGCGGGCGACCTCGGCGTTTCGCAGGCGCTTCTCAGCCACTATGAGAACGGACTGCGCGAACCCGGTCTGTCTTTTGTTGTGCGTGCGGCGGATTATTACGGCGTGTCCTGCGACTACCTGCTCGGCCGTTCGATGGCGCGTGACGGCTCTGCTGTGCCTGCCGAGCGCATGGAGGGCACGGCCACCGAGACGGAGCACAGCCAGATCGTGCAGGCGGCAGCTCTGCTGCTGCAGGTTGCCGAATCGCTCGAGAGCAAGCAGCTTTCGCACGAGATCGAGTCGTATTTCGCGGTTGCGATCTACAAGGTGTACCGCTATCTCTACATGGCCGACCCGGCCGGTGTGGATGCGGTGTTCCGCGCGCCGCAGGATCGCTTCGAGTACCTGTGCGATGCCCGCATGAAGGAGCATGAGCTGAAAATCCGTCTGGCGGCCAACGGCGAGGAAGGCTGCGGTTTGACGCAGGAGAATATCCGGCGGATGCCGCTCGCCCCGAGCGAGATTGCACGGCGTTATCCGGATTTGTCGAGCGCACTGCTGACTGTTCTGCAGCAGGTGTCGGATTCGATCGACCGGAAAAATAAAATGCAATAATTTCGGATAAACCTATTGACAAATACACCGGCGTGAGGTATACTAAACAAGTCGCTGAGACAAGACGACTTGATGAAATGCTGGTGTAGCTCAGTTGGTAGAGCAGCTGATTTGTAATCAGCAGGTCGGGGGTTCAAGTCCGTCCACCAGCTCCAATCAAGCTGGTAACTAAATATGGAAGGTTTCCCGAGTGGCCAAAGGGAACAGACTGTAAATCTGTCGTCTATGACTTCGGTGGTTCGAATCCACCACCTTCCACCAAAACAGAAGGACATTCCAAAAGGAATGTCCTTTTTC
>NZ_CDRQNY010000029.1:0-22942 GCF_977037065.1 Butyricicoccus sp.
TGTATAAAAAGTCAGGTACACGCCCCGACTTTTTATGAATTTGCTCCGCAAATTCTATTTTATGCGTGCTGCCGCACGAAGCGTAAAAATTAAAATAATACTTTTTTGACAGACTGAAAGAACCTGTCTTACGACAGGTTCTTTTCTTATGCTCTAAAATAAATCGAGCATATTATCCAGATAGATTTCTTCTCTCACGCGCAGCTGATACGCCGGTTTTGTCATATAATACAGCAAAAACTCGAGGATCAGCGCGCTGCCCAGTCCCCTGCCTTCAATCTTGAACTGTGAAAATCCCATCGGCAGATACGTCCGCAGAACAGCATCAACGCCGATGAACCCCGGATTTTCCATCGCCTTCGAGAACCGATAGCCGCTCTGTGCCTCCGGTGCTTTACACCGGTGCTCGCAGTCCTCGCCGAGATTTTTGCGGCTGACAACCTCGTAGCAGCGTTTGCGGTCACTGCACCCGAACCAGCAGCACTCATTGCACAAAAATTCCACCTTATCTTTGTGCACCTGCGACAAGGCGTTCCATTCGTCAAACCGCTTATTCAATCGAAAATCCGGCACGACATACCGAAATTCTTCCCTGTCCAACTCGCGCCGGAAATCATCAAAATCGGTCAGTACCTTGGTTGTGGACGACACGAGGTACAGCGCCGGATACCGCGTCCGCAGGTAGTCGGTCAGCAGCTCGGAATGCACGATTACGCCGTTTTCCACGCTGTTTACCTGCGAAAACAACTCGCATAGTGCATTGCATTTGCGGTCGGACAGGTGTTCCTCGCGCAGAAGCGAATTGCTGAATGTCAGCCGCGCGGAAACGCCGTACTCCTGTGCCAGAGCCAGCGCTTCGCGTGCGCCGCACTCACCGAAACCCGCTCGTCCGCCTCCCCAGAGGCAGTCCGCCGGTGCGCCGTAAATGGACCCAATCTCACACCAGTCGTAAAACCAGTCATGATTTGCGCGGTATAACGGCAGAAATGCGCGGTAAAACTCGTAAAATTCAAATAATCCGGGCAGATGATAGTATGCTTTGGCTGACACGGCCGCTCGCCTCCTTTGCTCCGTATAGCATACCACAAAATGCCGGAATACGCAAAAGAACCTGTCGATTGACAGGTTCTTTTGAGGCTGTCGCGAAACTACAGTTTCGCCGACAAGCAGGAACGGACCGTGGGCCGTTCCAAAGTCGTCCGAAAGTTCCTATACAGAAACTTTCTCCCTCCAGAAGTTCAAAAATGGTGATACATGCTCCCCCTTTTTGAGCATTTGCAGAGCAAATGCTATTTCATGCGCGCTACCGCGCGAAATGCTGAAAAAATGCTGACTATACGACTTTTTCGACAGACTGAAAAGAACCTGTCGATTGACAGGTTCTTTTCACTCAAACCCACGGAAATATCATGTGCACGCTGAACAAAGTTGCGGCTGCGCTCAATGCGTTGGCGCACAGCGCGTAAGCGATCGGATGAGCCGTTTCCCGCCGGGTCTGCAGCCGTTTGCGGTAAATAACGGCCTCGATGATCCAAATCACAAGCTCCAGCGGCGCAAATACCAGATACCGGTAGAACGGCATGCCGATCCACATGCAGGCCGCGGTTACGACCGTGAGCAGCAGCTGTGTGCCGATGTTGACGACGAAGAACAGCTTTGCGTTGCGCCTGTCCCAGAAGCCGAACGGCAGCAGCAGGATTCCCTCTATTAGCAGCGTCGGCAGCAGCGAGGACGCAAACTGTTTGAGATATGTCAGCAGCGGATTTCCGGTTTTTACCGTATTATCCGCAAAGTCACAGGTGAATACCTGCTGCAGCTGTGTGCGCTTCATCACCTCAGAAAAGTTTACTTTCTGTTGAGAATCATCATAAACCGCAATCCGAAACGTGTCCGGCGTGCCGAAATAGCTGAACACAAACATGTCCTTGTCCGGATGCTTGTAAAACAGCGGTGCAGGCGTGCCGTCCAGCATGGCATAGTGCCAGCCGTCCATGCGGTCGCGCTCCAGCGCATCCAGCGGCAGCGACGCACGGTCGATATGATTCCACTCGATATTGTCGATGCATTGCTCGGGTACCTCGCCCGGAATGAGCAGGTCAACATAATAATCGCCGTCCGGCGCATTCTGCACCTGAATGGTGATCTGCGGTTTCGGACCAGAATCCGCACTTGCGGAGACCGGCAGCACGGCCAGCAGGAACGCGGCTATGCAAAGGCAGGCTTTCCACTTTCGTTTCATGGCGGTCATCCTTTCTCGTATTTAGTTCTCCGTTCCACCGAGATACAGCGTATTCCCCTTCATTTCAACCTGTTCTCCGAGCAGTTCAAACAGCTTTGCCGGAACCCACGTCTTGCCATCAGCGAAATACGGCGCCGCGCCGAACGAAACCGGTGCTTCCGTGCCGTCGCCGTTCATCACCGAACGGATATAGGAATCCTCGCCGATGTTTACATGCGTCATAACCTTGCCGTTGTTCATCTTCACCTGACAGTTCTCGATATCCCACGTCACGGTGTAGCCGAGGGCTTCGCCGACCTCACGGAGCGACACCATCGCTACGCCGTTTTCCATGCGGCCTTTGTCGATCGTCTTGCCCTTGCATACGATGTCAAACGTGTTCGTCTCATCGGCTTCTCCGGTAAAGGCAGTCGGCACCCCGCCGAGATACAGCGCATCCCCGCGCATCTCAATCTGCTCGCCGAGCAGACCGAACAATTCAGCCGGAACCCACGTTCTGCTCTGCGCGATATAGGGCGCGGCGCCGAGCGCTCCCGGGCGGCTCATGCCGTCCGCGTTCGGCAGGGCAGTCGCGCGGAAATACTCATCCCGACCGATGGTCACAGTCGTCTGCACCGTGCCGTTGGTAAGGTGCACCGTGCGGTCCTTTGCGTTCCACTTGACCGTAAAGCCGCACAGCTCGGCGGTCAGGCGCAGCGGAACCATAGCCACGCCGTTCGTCATGCGGCCTTCACCGATGGCGATATCGCCCTCAATGACGATGGCGAACGTGTCGTCCTCGCGCGGCAGCAGCACGATTTTCTCTGTGGATGCCTGCGCCGGATAGGATTCCATAACCGTATCATACCATGCGAAAAACCGGGTCCCCATGCGGATATCCTCAAGTTTTGCCTTGTTTTTCGTGCCGAACGGCGTAACAGACGCATTCCGCGCAATGTTCAGCATCAGCCCGCCATCGCTTGCCTGCACGGTCAGACTGCCGTCCGCGTTCCTGCTCACCTGCTCGGCGGACAGCAGACTGGCAGGCTCGTGTTCGTCGGTCAGATTGACCAGAACTGCCTTGGCATACACCTGCGGCGGCTCGGACAGCGCCATCATTTCCCCGCAGTAGAGGTACACCTCGTCACCCTTTTTGATATCCTGTGCGTCTGCCGGCAGACCGGTCTGCGTGTCCATGATGATCGTCTGCTCCGCAATATGCACCACAACTGTCCCTGCGGTTTCGGTGCTGACCGTCAGCTCGCCGTCCTGCCTGTCGGTTACTGTGGCGCGCACGCCGTATAAATCCATCTCCGCGTGCTCGGCGGAGTCGGTCGCTGCCGCGTCCGTGTCGATCAGGTTCACCGCTCCGGCGGGAATCGCGCTCATGCCGAACAGCACCGCTGCAAGCAATGCCGCCATTCGTTTTTTCTCCATCATAATCACTACCTCCTTTTTATACCCAGTTAGACGGTCCGGAAGTGGTTTTGTTCCCGGTTTTATTTCGGTTGATTCAACAAAAAGCGTCCGCTCTGTTTAGTCGTTTTCCCTAAAAGAAAACGCAGGCAAAAGACATGACCGTCAAAGTCACGCTTTTGCCTGCGCATATTATTTATTCCGCTCCAGAGAGGCTTCGTGCGCCGTCTCCATTTTGCTCAGCAGCTCCGCCGCCGGTCCTTCCGGATAGTCGGCCCTGCAGGATTCCATCACCTGTGCAAACTCCTCCGAGCCGTCATGCCATGCGGCATCCGCCGAGGCGATCTGCCCGCAGATGAACTCTGCCGCCGGTGTGCTGTCGTCCGACGATACCGGCTGATCGCCCATCAGCACCAGATACGCCAGAACGGTGTGCGGCGATTCCAGAAAACGGCTCCGCAGCTCCTCGCACGCGCCCTCACTCGGTCCGCCATCGGACGTGAGCGTAAACGCAATCAGCCTGTCGAGCGCAACCGTGTCCGTATGCGCCATCACATACGCAGCGTCATCGCTGTTTGTATCGGTGCTGACCGCCGTCCAGTCGGTCTTCGCCAGCTCGGACGCAACCGCCTGCGCACAGGAATCCGCCGTCTGCGACACCTTTTCCCCACCGGCACCGCTGCATCCCGAAAGAAGTAACGACGCCATACATACTAATACCGCTGCTTTTTTCATAAAGATCCCCACCTTTTATTAAATTTTCAAGGCAATACCGTTTGAATTGTATTGCCTTACCTTTTATCAGTTGCCGTACTGCTTGAGCATACGCTCCTGCAGCTCCTTTGCGGCGTTGAAGCCCATCTTTTTCTGACGGTCATTCATCGCTGCAACCTCGATGATAACGGCAAGGTTGCGGCCCGGCTTTACCGGAATGGTCAGGCTCGGCACAGCGATGTCGAGGATGGAGGTCGTCTGGCTGTCCATGCCGAGGCGGTCGTACTGCTTGCCGTCCTCCCACGGCTCGAGGTTGATGACAAGCTCAACCTTTTCGGTCATCTTGATCGCGCCGACACCGAAGATACGGCGAACGTCAACAATGCCGATGCCGCGCAGCTCGATAAAGTGGCGGATAACCTCGGGCGCCGTACCGACGAGCGTCTTGTCGGATACGCGCTTGATCTCAACCGCGTCGTCTGCAATCAGACGGTGGCCGCGCTTTACCAGCTCGATCGCAGTCTCGGACTTGCCGACACCGGAGTCACCGAGCAGAAGCACGCCTTCGCCGTAGATTTCGATGAGTACGCCGTGCAGTGTAACGCGCGGTGCAAGATTGACCTTGAGGGAGGCGATGATCGCACTCATGATGGTAGAGGTAAACTCGTTGGTACGGAGGATCGGCACACCGTGCTCCTGTGCAGCCGCAAGGCACTCCGGAAATACGTCAATGTTGCGCGAGAGCAGCAGCACCGGGATGCCGGTCTCGAACAGACGGTCGAAACGGCTGCGGCGCTCCTCGCTCGACAGACCCTCTACATAGCTGGACTCAACCTTGCCCATGATCTGGATACGGTTCGGATCGAAATAATCAAAAAATCCTGCCAGCTGCAAACCGGGACGGTTTACGTCGTCCTTGGTGATTTCGGTCTTTTCAAAGCCTTCCGGACCGTAAACGACCTCAAAATTAAATTCATGGATCAGATCGCCCAAGCTGACACCGAATTCTTTTAACTGCATAAGTATAATGCTCCCTTCCGCTGTGGCAGGTATTCTATATCCTCTTTACTCTGCTGTTTTATTACTGTATAATACATAGTATAATACATAAAGTAGATATAGATGTATTATACCCTATTTTCCTGTTATTTTCAACGATTTCCGCACGGACCGCAGGAAAACTTGAAATTTTCTCTTTTTCTGAAAAAAATGCTTGCATTCATTCTATACATGTGGTAATATAATATCTGCTATGCAATGCCCGAAAGAAGGAGGTGCAGGAAAATGGCAAAGTGCGATATTTGCAATAAGGGTGTGACCTTTGGTATTCAGGTTTCCCACTCTCACCGTCGTTCCAATCGAACCTGGAAGCCGAACGTTCGTCGCGTAAAGGCTATGGTCGATGGTACTCCCCGCCATATCAACGTATGTACTCGGTGCCTCCGTTCCGGCAAGGTTACCCGCGCTATCTGATTTTAACGATCTGTGCGTTTACGTTGAAATGCCAAAGCGCTCTGTTCGCAGAGCGCTTTTCTTTTACCCTTATAGTATGTAGGTGATTTCCATGAAAAAGGCGTTTCGTCCTGCCTTTACCGCCACGATACCCGTACTGTGCGGCTATCTGTTCATCGGTTTTGCATTCGGTGTTATGCTGCGCGATATCGGCTTCGGATCGATCTGGTCCTTCTTCTGCAGCCTGAGCATCTACGCAGGCTCGGGACAGTATCTGCTTGTGTCGCTTCTGGCGGCCAGAGCGTCCCTTGTTACCGTTGCGGTGATGACGCTGCTGCTCAACTGCCGGCATATCTTCTACGGTCTGTCCTTTCTGGAGACTTTTCATGAGATGGGCCGCCGCAAGTGGTACATGATCTTCTCGCTGACCGATGAGACCTATTCCCTGCTGTGCTCGGTCAAGACGCCCGAGGGCATTGATGCAGGCGATATGCGCTTCTGGATCGCCATGCTGGATCACAGCTACTGGATCCTCGGCGGCGTGCTCGGCACGATCATCGGCGGCATACTGCCGTTTGACACCACCGGCATTGATTTTGCCATGACCTCGCTGTTCACGGTTATCTTCGTGGAGCAGTGGCAGAGCACGAAGTGCCACATCCCCGCACTGATGGGACTGGCTGCGGCAGCTGTGTCGCTCGCCATCCTCGGACCGGACAATTTCATCCTGCCCGCCATGCTCGCAATCTGCGTCATGCTGGTCGCTATGCGCAGCCGTCTGGCAAAGGAGGTCGCCTGATTATGACAACTGTTTATGCTATCGCCATGATCGCCGTGGCAGCCGTCTGCACGTTTGCAACGCGCGTCGCGCCGTTCCTGCTGTTCAACGGCTCCAAGCCCATCCCGCCCATCATCCGCTATCTCGGCTCTACCCTGCCGCCCGCAGTCATCGCGCTGCTGGTCGTGTACTGCCTGAAAAACGTCGGCTGGGTGACGGGTACACATGGTATTCCCGAACTGCTGTGCATTGCCATCACGGCGCTGCTGCACATCTGGAAGCATAATAACCTGCTGTCCATCGGCGTCGGCACGGTGCTTTATATGGTGCTGGTGCAAAATGTGTTCGTTTAATTAGTACGCAGGGGCGGACCGGTGTGTCCGCCCTTTTCTTAATAGCGGTGCACATGGTTTTACAATTCTTTTCGATAACTTTGCAAAAAGCTGTTGACAATCCGCGCTCCGCATGCTATTATATATAAGTCGCTGAGACAGACGGCTTGACAAAACGCTGGTGTAGCTCAGTTGGTAGAGCAGCTGATTTGTAATCAGCAGGTCGGGGGTTCAAGTCCGTCCACCAGCTCCAATCAAGCTGGTAATCGAATATGGAAGGTTTCCCGAGTGGCCAAAGGGAACAGACTGTAAATCTGTCGTCTATGACTTCGGTGGTTCGAATCCACCACCTTCCACCAAAACAGAAGGACATTCCAAAAGGAATGTCCTTTTTCTGTTTTGGCGGAAGGTGGTTGTGGATTCGAAAGCCGACTCTTAGAAACGTGCCGGTGGCACGTTTCAACCGGCGTGGCTTTGCCGCAGCAAAGCGAATCCACCACCGGACGGGTCGGCACGCGTGTGGCAGTAAGACGATGGAACTGCACCAGCCAATCCCGGCAGGCACACGCCCGATCCGAAGGAACGCCAAGTCAGCACACACCCGATTCGAAGGGAAGAACAGGTTGTTCGACAATGAAATTCACCTGAGCAAAGAAACAAGTCATCGTAGGGCGGGCTGCCCTCAGCCCGCCCTTTGCAGCGATGTGCAGATGGTTTACACGGCGGGGCGCACAGCGTGCGCCCGCATACCAATCAACGACAACGTGCAATTTGGGCAAACACTGTTCGCCCTACGGGATATATGGTGCAAAAACCATGTCTCTCAACAAACAAGCGCTCCGGTTTCATCACTTGACAAAACCGAAGCGCCCGTTTATAATTACTGATATGAGAACGGCTTTCACGTGTCGGGTGCGGTCGTTCCCCTATAAGTTTTCAGCTTGAGGAAAACGCCGCTGCCTTTTTAGGTGGCGGTTATTTCTTGAGGTTCAAGATACCGAAGACAACCGTCGCAAGCAGCATCAGAAGCGTAAGTACTTCCATTGTTGTCATGCGCGTCACCCCCTTATTCCGGGGGAATAACCTCGCCGTTCCATATCAGCACAATCATTATATCACACCCTGTCGAACCCCGTCAATCCAACGCCAATACCGGCGTTTTTTTATTTTTACGAACAATTTTACCCATTAACACCAAAACAGGCACACCTCTCGGTGTGCCTGTTTTCCATATATTACTCTCTATCCTGCGACCCGCTGTCTCCTACCACAGAATCAGCAGATCGGATATTGTACTTGCCGCGATGATGACGATCCAGCAGACAAGCGGTGCTGCCCACTCTGCCCTTCCCTCACCTGTCGGCTCGAGCTTGGGACACGCTCTCATCAGCAGCCTTGCCGCCACGAAGCCGAGCGCGCCGCCGAGCGTATTGAGCAGCAGATCATCCACCGAGGTGACGCCGCCCGCCACAAGCTGTATCAGCTCGATGCTGAGCGACGTGCCGAAGCACCACCATATCGTCCGGCCTGCCCGCTCGAACCACCGCCAGAACAGCGGCAGGAACAGCCCGAGCGGAAACAGCAGCGCGATATTTCCGGCAATGTTCACGAACGGACCCAGACCGGGCGCCTCCGGAGATTTTACCACGGAAATCATATCCGCGAACGGAATCAGCTCCAGCCTTGGCTGCGGCAGATGACCAACGAGCAGCTGCGCCAGCGAAGGACCGGTAAACAGTCCCACGCCTGCAAGGTACACCAGCAAAAGCAGCGTGCCGATGCTACCGCGCTTTCTCATCCGACGGCCACTTTCGTCGTATAGGCAACATCACCGTCCTGTGCAGACTCGACGCCGTTTTCCGCGTCCTTCTCCGCCTGTGCACGGTATTTCTCGATGATATCCTTCGGATAATCCTCTTCGGTGTAGCCTGCGCTTGCGTTCCACTCATCGCCCTTTTCGTCCGTGTAGGTCACGGATACGTTGCTGCGGGCAAACTGCTGCATAATGCCATACGCCATCGCATCGCTGCCGTACAGATTCATTGCGTCAATGTTGACCGCATTCTTGAGCAGCGCGTCGATGTCTGCTCTGTCGGTCACCTGCACGCCCTGCCAGATGTCTTCATCCGGCAGATAGATGCTCAGTGTAATCAGCTTTACGTTTTTCGCGCTGATGGCCTTGGGAACGATATTGGCGTACTTTTTGATGAGCGCAAGCGTCTTTACGTCCTTGTCGGTCACGCATACGGCACCCTCGCTGTAATAATCGTCGTTGTTCTGCTGCGAGAATTCCATGCGCAGCACCGGCATAGCATCACCGGTGTGGGTCAGCGTCTCTGCCTTGAGCGTGTCAATGATCTCCTGTGCCTTCTGCGAGTCGCTGAGTGTGCCGACGCCGTTGTAGCCGTCACCGTTGGTGTAAAAAACAATGTTGCGGTGATAACCCTCGTTGACCTCGCCGAGCGCAAACAGCGACCACGTCTTCTGCTTGTACTCTGCGGACTGGTAAATCTGCTTTTTGAGCGTGAACACTTCGTCTGTGCCCGGCAGCTCATACGAACGGCTCTTCACCTTGCCGTTCTTCAGCTTGAAGGTGACGGTGATGCACTCCTTCTGTGCATTTTCATCCGTATTATTCAGGCTTTCCACGCCGAGCGCCGCCAGCTGCCGCGCTGCCGCGATGTTTTCCGGCTCACTGAGCAGTGCCGATTCACCGACGTAACCCATCGGCGCTGCCGCTGCAATGCTGCCCTCATCCGGCAGCCACTTGTCGTAGCCGAACACATCCGCCTGCATGGTCAGCAGACCCGCACACAGCACTGCAAGGATGATAACCAGCTGCAGCGGCTTGCGGAAGATGGCGCGGAAGTCGAACGCGTAAATGATCTCCACCACGCAGTGGAAAATGACCGTGCCGAGTACCAGACCGACCCAGAACCACAGCTCGGATTCGTAGACCAGCATTTTGAAAATCTCAGCGAACGCCGTACCCATAACCACGCAGATAATAATCTTGACGGGCAGCTTGATCGGGTTGAATGCCAGTGCCGTGCCCGCCCGCTCACTCTTTCGGATGCGGAACAGGAACAGTGCCAGTGCGGTGATAACGATCGCCGCAACCGCATAGCCGATCAGCAGACCGATAGCACTCGACTCCTGCAGCCCGGCGGAGTAATCCATCGCACAGATAGGCTCCACTGCCCAGCTATGCATTTTCGTGCCGTTTACGCCGAAATACTGAATCAGCGGTGCAAATTTGTTGTAGAACAGCAGCGAAGCCATGGATGCATCCGTCACATAGGTCTGGAAGAACATGCTCTTGAGACCCTGCCACAGTGCGGTTACGAGTGTCGGTCCGAAGTACACCCACAGACCGAGCAGCAGCGTGATGACCGTGTTGCCGCACAGGATGGTCGTAACAGCCGCCATCGCGTACAGCAGGAAGAAGAAAATGATGTTGGACGCGATCACGCCGATGAGCGATGTGTTGACCACCTCACCGAAGCCCATCGCACATGCACTGACAATGCTCAGCGCATGCAGCACGAGGTACGGCACCAGCGCACACAGCGCACCGGTCGCGTAGTCCACCGCGAACAGGCGGCTGCGCGAAATCGGCAGGCTGTGATAGAAATCCACCTTGCGGCGATTGTGCAGGTACGCGAACATGCTCACACCGCAGGTGACCGCCAGAATGATGACGGCCAGCTTGACAAACACATTCTGTCCGCCGAGCATCTCACCGACGCTCTCCACATAGCCTTGCCAGCTTGCCGCGGCATCGGCCGCACTCAGATTGGCCAGATCCTGCTTATGCGCCGACAGGCTGTGCTGCGCCGTCATAATCACCGGCAGCAGCTGCGCCATAAAGAATCCCACCGTGGACAGCACGATGGCCCACAGATTGCGTTTCATGCAATCCCGCACGAGACCCTTAGAACAGGAGTTTCTTGACATCATAGCCTGCCACCTCCGTTTCATTGATAAAGATTTCCTCCAGCGTCAGCGGGAGCAGCTCGCAGAAGGTCGGGTTCAGCGCGTTCACCCTGGCGAGCAGCTCTTCCCGGCTGCCGCGCGCCGTAATAGTGTACAGCGAGCCGCGCTGCTCCTTGTGCAGAATGTCAAAGCCTTCCCACGCGGAATCCGGCAGCGGATTCGGGAAAATGCACTGCATTTTGTACATACCGAGCTTCATATCGTCCAGATCGCGCGAGAACAGGATGCCGCCGCGATGCAGCAAACCGACGTGGTCGCAGATGTCCTCCAGCTCACGCAGGTTATGCGAGGCGATGATAGGCGTCAGACCTCTGTCCGCTACATCCTCGGCAAACAGGCTCTTTACCGTCTGGCGAACGACCGGGTCGAGACCATCGAACGTCTCATCGCAGAATAAGTAGTCCGTGCCGCTGCATACGCCGCAGATGACCGAAACCTGCTTTTTCATGCCCTTGGAGAACGTCCGCAGCTTGCGGTTTTCGTCCAGACCGAAGCCGTTCATCAGCTTGCGGTAGCGCGCTTCATCGAATTTGCTGTAAAAGCGCTTGTAGTAGTTTTTCATTTCCTTCGGGGTGCTGTTCGGGAAAAAGAACTGCTCATCCGAGATGAAGAAAAACCGTTCCTTCATCGCAATGTTCTCGAAAATGTCCTCTCCGTCGATCTGCACCGTGCCCTCATCCGGCTGCAGGATGCCTGCCAGCATGCGCAGAAACGTGGACTTGCCCGCGCCGTTCGAGCCGATAAGCCCGTAGACCGAGCCGTCCTTCACTTCCGCGCAGATGTGATCGACTGCCGTGATGTCCTCAAACCGCTTGGTTGCGTTGGTTGCCGTAATCATGTTCCGCTCTCTCCTTTCCTCTCTACCCAGCCGCGCAGCTGCTCCTCGGTCGCTCCGAGCGAGCGCGCCTGACCGGCCAGTGCGGTAATCTGCTCACCCAGTTCGTCAAGCCTCTGGGAACGCAGCGCCGCTGCATTGTCCGATATAAAATTTCCCCGTCCTTTTGCGGCGTAGATCACACCGCGGCGTTCCAACTCTCCGTAAGCGCGCTGTATTGTGTTCGGGTTGATCGACAGTTCCATCGCAAGCTGCCGTACACTGGGCAGCTGGGTGTCCGCCGGCAGTGCCCCACGCAGAGCCAGTCCCTCAATGCCGTCCACCACCTGTTCATAGATGGGTCGGGCATCCCGATAGTCGATTTTAATCACCTGACGCGCCTCCTTTCCTTTTGTTGATTTGAGAGTGTATCAACTGTACTGTGTGTTTTAGTACAGTTAGAATATAACATGAACCAGACGGTATGTCAAGCATAATTTGTAGTTAGGCGTTAACGTGATAGATGGCCTTACCGTAGGGTGCGCCGAGGTCGTGCTCCAGGGCACCCTACAATTATATTCCTGCCATCCGAAAACTTTCCGAACTTTTTTGCATTCGTGCAAAAGAAAAAGGGCGCACAATGTGCGCCCTGCGGAGAACCATCCCTTCACGGTCATTCTCCATTTTCAATTCTCCATTATTTCCATTTCCACTCGCGGACTTCCGGCATATCCTCACCGTACTCGTTGATATACTGCTGATGCTGCACCAGCTTATCGCTCATCTTCTGGTAGAGGTACGCGCCGCGGTTGCCCAGCTGCGGCAGGCGCAGCAGAACGTCCTTGACGAGGTGGAAGCGGTCGATATCATTCTGCACGCGCATATCGAACGGCGTGGTGATGGTGCCCTCCTCCCTGTAGCCGCGAACGTGCAGGTTGCGGTTATGACGGCGGTAGGTCAGCTCATGAACGAGCGTCGGGTAGCCGTGGAAGGCGAAGATGATCGGCTTATCCTTGGTGAACAGCATGTCGTATTCTGCATCGGACAGGCCGTGCGGATGCTCCCGCTCGGGCTGCAGCTTCATCAGGTCAACCACGTTGACAACGCGAACCTTGAGTTCGGGCAGCTCTTCCCGCAGGATGGACACGGCAGCCAGCGTTTCGAGCGTCGGCGTCTCGCCGCAGCACGCCATAACAACGTCCGGCTCTGCGCCCTGATCGTTGGACGCCCACTCCCAGATGCCGATGCCCTGGGTGCAGTGCTGCACAGCCTGCTCCATGGTCAGCCACTGCGGACGCGGATGCTTGGAAGCCACGATGACGTTGACATAGTTGCGGCTCTTGATGCAGTGATCGAAGCAGCTGAGCAGGCAGTTTGCATCGGGCGGCAGGTACAGACGGACAACATCCGCCTTTTTGTTGGCGATGTGGTCAAGGAAGCCCGGGTCCTGATGGGTAAATCCGTTGTGGTCCTGCTGCCATACGTTGGAAGCCAGAATCAGGTTGAGCGACGCGATCGGCTGACGCCACGGCAGGCCGTTGCAGACCTTGAGCCACTTGGCGTGCTGTGCCGCCATCGAGTCGATAATGCGGATGAATGCCTCATAGCTTGCGAAAAAGCCGTGACGGCCGGTCAGCAGATAGCCCTCGAGCCAGCCCTCGCACATGTGCTCGGACAGCATACCGTCCATCACGCGGCCGCTTGCGGACAGAAATTCGTCGGTGTCCAGACGCTCGGCGTTCCACTCGCGGTCGGTGACCTCGAAGATGTGGCTCAGGCGGTTGGACATGGTCTCGTCCGGGCCAAATACGCGGAAGTTGCGGCTGTCCATGTTCAGCTTGATGACATCGCGGACATAAGCGCCAAGCTCGATCATATCCTGACCCTCGACCGCACCCGGAGCCGGAACATTCAATCCGTAATCGCGGAAATCCGGCAGGCGCAGCTGGTGCATGAGCAGACCGCCGTTGGCGTGCGGGTTTGCGCCGATGCGGTGCTCGCCGGTCGGCGCCAGCGCCTTGAGTTCAGGAATCAGCTTGCCGTTTTCGTCGAACAGCTCCTCCGGATGGTAGCTGCGCAGCCACTGCTCGAGCATGGGCAGGTGCTCCGGGCTGTCCATCATCAGCGGCACCTGATGCGCGCGGAAGCTGCCCTCGATCTGCTTGCCGTCCACGTTCTTCGGGCCGGTCCAGCCCTTCGGGGTGCGCAGCACGATCATCGGGTAGATCGGACGGGTCGTGTCGCCGGTCTCGCGCGCATGCTTGCGGATGGCGAGGATTTCCTCGGTTACGGTGTCGAGCGTGTCCGCCAGTGCGCGGTGTACCTTCATCGGCTCATCGCCCTCGACGAAATACGGCTTCCAGCCGCAGCCCTCGAGCATTTTTCGCAGTTCCTCCTCCGGAATGCGCGAAAGCAGGGTCGGGTTGGAGATTTTGTAGCCGTTCAGGTGCAGGATCGGCAGAACAACGCCGTCCGTCACCGGATTGAGGAACTTGTTGCCGTGCCACGAGGTTGCCAGCGGGCCGGTCTCCGCCTCGCCGTCACCGACAACTACGGTTGCAATCAGATCGGGGTTATCCAGCACCGCACCAAAGCCGTGCGCCAGAGAATACCCCAGTTCACCGCCCTCGTGGATGGAGCCCGGGGTCTCCGGGGCAACGTGGCTGGCAATGCCGCCCGGGAACGAGAACTGCTTGAACAGGCGCTTCATGCCCTCGGTGTCCTCGCTGATGTTCGGGTAAACCTCGCTGTAGGTGCCCTCGAGATAGGTGTTCGCCACAAAGAAGTTGCCGCCGTGACCCGGGCCGGACAGCAGGATCATATCCAGATTATACTGCTTGATGATACGGTTCAGGTGAACGTAAATCAGGTTCTGACCGGGCACCGTGCCCCAGTGGCCGACGATCTTCTTCTTGATATGCTCGGGCTTCAGCGGCTCCTTCAGGAGCGGGTTGTCGAGCAGGTAAAGCTGACCGGCTGCAAGATAATTTGCCGCCCGCCAGTATGCGTCCATTTTGTTCAGCATTTCGTCGTTGATGTGTGCTGCCATAGCGTAATGCTTCCTTTCTGCGATTGACTGTATGCGTGGTTTTATTATTCTATCCGTTTTAAGGCAAATAATGCGATAAAACGTCCACCTGTTTTTTCATTCCTTATCACGCTGAGATAATAGCACATCGTTATTTATTTGTCAATATAATATCTTGCCATGAGAGCAGAGCGTTATACAAGGCAGGTGTAATTGAAAATTGAAAATGAATGTGATGATTTACGTTCATTTTCAATTCTCCATTCTTCCGAAAAAAAGAACAGCGCCCCGCTCTATCCAAGCGGAACGCTGTAATTTCATTGCATTTTTATCAAATCTGCGAAGTAAACACCTTATAGCCATCATCGGTGAGGGTGTCGATCAGGCGCTTGGCGTGGTCAACGCCGCCAACCTCACAGACGACATGGATAATCGCCTCGCCGATCTCGAGGTCCGTCTGTACGCGGTCATGCTGGAACAGGATGATATTGGCATTCTGCTGTGCAACGATGTGCGAGAAATGCTCGAGTGCGCCCGGTGCATCCGGCATGAGCACGGAGAACTTCAGCTGACGGCAGCGGGTAATCAGGCCCTTTTCCACAATCTTGTGAATAAAGGATACGTCGATATTGCCGCCGGACAGCACGCATACGACCTTTTTGCCCTTTACATCCACCTTGTTGTTGAGCACAGCCGCGAGCGGAGCCGCACCCGAGGTCTCAACGACCTGCTTGCAGCGCTCGAGCAGCAGCAGAACAGCGGAAGCGATCTCGTCATCGGAAACCGTGACAACGCGGTCCACATACTTCTTGATATACTCAAAGGTCTTTTCGCCCGGGGTCTTTACGGCAATACCGTCAGCGATGGTGTGCACGGTATCGGACGGAATGCGCTCACCGGTGCGGAACGAATTTGCGATCGCCGGTGCGCCCTCAGCCTGTACGCCGATGATCTGGATGCGCGGGTTGATCTGCTTTGCGCAGGCAGCCACGCCGGAGATCAGTCCGCCGCCGCCGGCCGGAACGAAGATCATGTCAACACCCGGCAGGTCGCGCAGGATTTCCAGCGCGATGGTGCCCTGACCCGCCATAACATCCTCATCGTCAAACGGGTGGATGAACTCTGCGCCGGTCTCCTCGCAGATCTCGCATGCCTTGGCATAGGCTTCATCGTAAATGTTGCCCGCCAGAACAACCTCGGCACCGTAGCCCTGGGTTGCGGAAACCTTGGCGATCGGCGCGGAACGCGGCATAACGATGGTGGACTTTACACCGGCAGCGGTTGCCGCAAAGGCAACGCCCTGTGCATGGTTGCCCGCAGAGGATGCAACAACAGCGTGCAGGTCGCCCTCCGCGAAGCGCTTCATAATCTTATTGTAAGCACCGCGCACCTTAAAGGAACCGGTCTTCTGCTGATTTTCGTACTTCAGATAAACCTCTGCGCCGGTCATGGCGGAGAAGGTGCAGGACGTAGACAGCGGAATGTTGTGGATGACGTTTTTCAGTCGGTCCGCAGCTGCCTCGAAATCTTTTAATTCTAACATTGAGCATCTTCCTCGTTTTTGCAAGATAGATTTATAATATCACTTTCCATTTTTGATTGCAAGATATTCGGGCACATTACCTTACATTATTATGTCATTCTGTTCAATATGTACAAAGAGATTGCATTTCCCGCACGTTTGTGTGCATTGCGGAAATGGCCGCATCGTGCAATTATATTGAATAGGTATCCCGTAGGGTGCGGCAAGATGAATTGCGGCGTAGCCGCAAGAGAAGGTGCCCTGGGGTACGACCTCGGCGCACCGAATGTCGCCCACATGCACGCGCGTAACCGTAGGGGCGAACATTGTTCGCCCTAAATACGTTTGATATGGCGCTGCGTGGGAGCACAATGTGCTCCCCTACGGGATAACCCGTACAGATCGGTTAGATACGGTGCGCCGAGGTCGTCGCACCCTACGATAAAATGTACGATAAAATGTGTGTATGTCACCACAGATTTTATCGATTGGTAACATGTATATTGTAGGGCGGGATGACCCCATCCCGCCGTTTCCCCAATAAACCGCCGATTATATGGGTGATGGTTGGAATACGATTTATATTTACGCGGTATCCGTTGATGAAAACATGACGATTATCGTTATACGGCATACGGCGGGATGAGGTCAGAAGGTGAATTGTCCGCAAGGGCCAGAGAAGCCGCTCCGGCATGCCCCGCCCTGCGGAACCGGTTGAACGATGCGTTAATTTTCCATTTTCCATTTTCAATTCTCAATTTTGTTGCCATTTCTACATGAATTTGTTATACTGTAAATTAGATTATTGTGGGAGGAACTGCAATGGACGAGCAAACCCGTGGATTCCGCAGTGCGGTATTCGGCGGCTTTAACCGCGAGGACGTACTGCATTACATAGAAGAAACCGATACAAAATACTACACCGAGACCGCCGAGCTGCGCTCTCAGCTGACCGAGGCTCAGTCCGCGATGAACGAGCTGCGCACGCAGAACGAGGCGCTTACCGCGAAGAACGCCGAGCTGCTCGAGCGGCTGGGCGAAATGACGCTGGATACCGATAAAATCCGCGCACAGCTTGACCAGATCGAAAGCGGTTTTTCCCTGCAAGCGACCGAGATCGAGGCGCAGAACGCCCGCGCGGCGCAGCTTGCGGCGGAAAACGACCGGCTGACCTCGGAGAACGCCAAGCTGTCAGCCAAATGTGGCGAATACGATGCGACCAGAGAGAAGATCGCTGAGATGGAGCTTTCCGCGTACCGGCGCGCCAAGCAGATCGAGGAGGATGCCAAGGTAGAGCTGCAGAAGCTGCGCCGCAAGTCGATGGAGACCATCGAGCAGGTGCGCCGCCAGCTGGATGCCACCAAGGAGAACTACCGCACCGTGCTGGCACGCAACCAGCAGGAATCTGCCGAGATGGCCCGCAAGGCCGGTGAAGTGCTCGGCGAAATTGACAAGATCAGCGCATCGCTCGGCAAAAAGGACGGCGAGGCGCCCCATCCCGAGCCGGACAAGACAAAAAACGGACTGCGTGAGGTTCTGAACAATCTGCGCCCGAAAACGGAGGAATAAGCATGGCACACTACGATTTGAAAACCGAACAGCTCAAGGAAATGGCGCCGAAGCTGCGCGCGGGCGACACCGTAACGCTGACCGGCACGGTCTACACCGCGCGCGACGCCGCACACAAGAAGATCGTTGCCGCGATGGACGCAGGCGACAAGCTGCCGTTCGACCTCGACGGCGCGGCGATCTACTACGCCGGCCCGACCCCCGCAAAGCCGGGTCAGGTCATCGGCTCGGTCGGCCCGACCACCTCCGGCCGTATGGACCCGTTCGCACCGCGTCTGCTCGATGCAGGTCTTGCCTGCATGATCGGCAAGGGCGTGCGGGGGCAGGGCGTGCAGGACGCAATGGAGCGCAACGGCGCGGTCTATATGGTAGCCATCGGCGGCGCAGGCGCGGCGAAGGCGGCATCCATTAAGAACGTCGAGGTCATCGCGTATGACGAGCTGGGCTGCGAATCGGTCAAGCGCCTCACCGTGGAGAATTTCTCCGCCATCGTCTCGCAGGATTCGGTCGGCGGCAACCTCTACACCGAGGGCGTTGCGAAGTATAAAAAGGATTGAGCCAAAAGGCGGACGGTTGTCCGCCTTTTTTGTTTTCCTGTGCAAGGCAGGAGTTAGGAGGTAGGAGTGAGGAGTTTTCCTTGTGATTTACCTATACCGTAGGGCGGGCTGCCCTCAGCCCGCCGTGCAACTAATCGGCTCACGCATAACCGTAGGGGCGACCAGTGGTCGCCCGCAGCGCGACCGGAGCCTGCGCAAGGAGCGGCCACGCACCCGTTTAACCATAGCGCGGGAGGCCAATGGCCTCCCCTACGAGGTAGACGTTGCAGATGAATTTACATGCGGTGCGCCGAGGTCGTCGCACCCTACGGAAAACGTTTATCATCACCCACTCCTACCTCCTAACTCCTACCTCCTCCCTATTTTGGTCTGTACCTGACCAGAATATAGTCCTCTCCCAAGGTTTCAATGCACCCCCACGGAATAACGCAGTCATTCTTGGAGAACAGCCCTGCAATGCCGCTTTGCGCGGGCACGACAAGTGCGGTAATCTGTCCGCAGACCGGATCAAACAGCAGATCGCTCACCTCGCCCATCCGTGCTCCGTCGCACAGATTGATCACCTCACGACAGTGCAGCTCAGAAAATCGCATAGCATTCTGCATTTAATCCTCTCCTAACGCGCGGTGCAGGAAGCTTTCCGTGCTCTGCCCTGCCGGACGGTTAAACCGCCCCAGCTCAAACAGGCAGTCCGGGTTGCGTGTAACGGTATTGACGCGCTCCTCGCACCCGAGCGTACACCGGAAGCCCATGCTTTTGAGCAGCGTTTCGCTCTCCTTCGAGCACGCGCCGAACGGGTAGGTATAGCAGGTCGGCGCGGGCAATCCGGCGTCCGTGATAAGCGTCTGCGTCTGCTCGGTGTCCTCGCGGAGCAGGGTCTCATAGCGCGTTTCGTCCTCGCCTCTCCGGCGCAGACAGCCGCGGCGTTCGCCGTACTCGTGCAGGTTCCACGAGTGATTCTGCACCTCAAACACATCCTGCATTTCGCGCAGGCGGTCAAGCCGCAAATGCGACCAGTAGGCGTTTTCCTCTCCGTTGTCGGTAAAAAGCGCGGTCTGGCTGCCGATGATGGACACAACCGCCTTCATTCCGCGCTGTTTGAGCAGCGGATAGGCGTAAATGTAGTTGTTGTAGTAGCCGTCATCGAAGGTGATCATCACCGGCTTTTCCGGCAGGTCTGCGCCGTCCTGCACATACGCCAGCAGATCGCTTACCGTTACGGCGGTATACCCCTTCGCCTGCAGGGCGTCCAGATCGGCCGCCAAAACCGTCGGTGAGATGACATATTTGCCCTGCCGTGCGCTGTCCCTCAGAATGCTGTGATACATTAGAATCGGCACGCGCACGCTGTCCTCCCCGAATACCGGCTGCACCGTGTCGGCACGCTCAAGCAGTCCGAGCGCAAAGCATAAAACCAAAACCGTGCATACCGCCTGAAACGCGGTGTGACGAAAACCCAATCGCAAAGAAATCCCCTCCTGTCATAATTTATGCAGCGAAAAAAGATTTCAGCACCCTGCGGTATGCATTTCATGCACTGCCACCCCCGGGGAAACGCCGTAAATCGTATCGTTCATTCTGCATTCTCCATTTTCCATCCTCAATTTTCAACTTTCCTCTTGACATCCCCCTCCCATTGGTGTAAACTATCATAGCATGAATTCACACATCCCGTGATGAAAGCGGTCGGTGATGGGACGCTCGTTCTGTTGCCGCTGTCAGATGATCAGGGATGGAGGAAAAACCAAGGAGGAAAAACAAAATGGCAGTAATTTCTATGAAGCAGCTGCTGGAGGCCGGCGTACACTTCGGCCATCAGACCCGTCGTTGGAACCCGAAAATGGCTACCTACATCTTCACCGAGCGCAATGGTATCTACATCATTGACCTCCAGAAGACTGTAAAGAAGCTCGAGGAAGCATACTTCTTCGTACGCGATATGGCAGCTTCCGGCAAGTCCATCCTGTTTGTCGGCACCAAGAAGCAGGCACAGGACGCAATCAAGGAAGAGGCTGAGCGCTGCGGTCAGTTCTACGTTAACGCACGTTGGCTGGGCGGCATGCTGACCAACTTCAAGACCATGCGTACCCGCATCGCTCGTCTGAACCAGCTGCAGAAGATGCAGGCTGACGGCACCTTCGATCTGCTCCCGAAGAAGGAAGTTATCAAGCTCCAGCTCGAGATCGCTAAGCTCGAGAAGTACCTCGGCGGCGTTAAGGAAATGAAGGAGCTTCCGGGCGCTCTGTTCGTAGTTGACTCCCGCAAGGAGAAGAACGCGATCGCAGAAGCACGCAAGCTGGGCATTCCGATCGTTGCAATCGTTGATACCAACTGCGATCCGGACGAGATCGACTACGTTATCCCGGGCAACGACGACGCTATCCGTGCTATCAAGCTGATCTCCCAGACCATGGCTAACGCTGTTCTGGAAGGCAAGCAGGGCGAGCAGCTCGAGGTTGAGGCTAAGGCTGACGCAAAGGCTGAGTAATTCATAACTCAATATAACATTCAGTGAGTTGTTCGTAGGGCGCGACGACCCGGCGCGCCGGTGTTCGTTGTGCCCTACGTTTTTTTTCATCGTAAAATCATAAATTGGAGGAATAATAAAATGGCTTTTACCGCTGCTGACGTAAAGAAGCTCCGCGAAATGACCAGCGTAGGCATGATGGACTGCAAGAAGGCACTGACCGAGGCCGACGGCGACTTCGACAAGGCTATCGAGCTGCTCCGTGAGAAGGGCCTGGCTAAGGCTGCCAAGAAGGCAGACCGCATCGCTGCTGAGGGTCTGGTCAAGGCTACCGTATGTGATGAGTGCGGCGTAGGCGCAATCATCGAGGTAAACTCCGAGACCGACTTCGTTGCTAAGAACGCTGACTTCCAGCAGTTCGTTTCCGACGTTGCTAACGTTGTTATCAAGGACGCTCCGGCTGACGTTGAGGCTCTCAAGGCTTGCAAGATGGGCGAAGGCACCGTTCAGGACGCTCTGCAGGAGAAGGTTCTGACCATCGGTGAGAACCTGCAGATCCGTCGTTTCGAGCGTTTCGACAACTCCACCGTTAACGTTGCTTACAACCACATGGGCGGCGTAATCGGTGTTCTGGTTGGTCTGGAAGTTTCCGAGGATCTGAAGGACAACGCTGCTGTTAAGGAGCTGGGCAAGGACATCGGCATGCAGGCTGCTGCTATGAACCCGTCCTTCCTGGACAAGTCCGACGTTGACGAGGCTACTCTGGCTAAGGAGAAGGAGATCCTCCTGATCCAGGCTCTCGAGGAGAACAAGACCGCTGCTAAGCCGAAGCCGGAGCAGATCATCCACAAGATGGTAGACGGCCGTATCGGCAAGTACTACGAGGAGAACTGCCTCCTGCAGCAGGCTTTCGTTAAGGAGAACAAGGTTTCCGTTGAGGCTCACATCAAGGCTGTTGCCAAGGAGCTGGGCGGCGAGATCAAGCTCGTAAAGTGCGTTCGTTTCGAGAAGGGCGAGGGCATCGAGAAGAAGGTTGACGACTTCGCAGCAGAAGTTGCTTCCATGGCTAAGTAATCTCGTTACCAAAACGATAGATCAAGGACTTCCGGTTTTACCGGAGGTCCTTTTTATTTGCAGAAAGCAATTTAGAAAATCTCTTTTCGTCAGTCAGGGTCAGGTCAGTCAGAATCATTCTCCATTCTCAATTTTGTTTCTGCTCTGCTGTTCTCTGCTATGCTCTGCTCTACTCTCCTCTCCTCTTCTGTTCTGTCCTCTGCTCTTCTCTGCTCTGTGGATTTTCCGGACGAGAAATGCCGTTTTCCGGACGAGAAATCGCGTTTTCCGGGCGAGAAAAAACGACGGGCATGGGAATAAACCCTGTTGCTGCGGAATGGCAGGGCTGTGGCGCGGTTTTTCGTTCTCATCCATACCGCGGATTGTGCGGAAAATTGACCACGAATGGTCAACTCCGGGAATATTTTTCGGTGTGCATAAGCTATTCCGTAGGGTGTGCCACGGTGAATTGCGGCAAATCCGCAAGAGAAGGTGCCCTGAGGTACGACCTCGGCACACCATTTGTAAATTCATCTGCACCGGCTGAACCGTAGGGGCGAACATTGTTCGCCCACATCCCGTATGATTTTGCGCTGCCCTGGCGCATACTGTGCGCCCCTACGAGGTAACATCGCAAACGACAATAAATCGTTCCAAATAGCCTGTGCAGGTTGATTTCGCTATCGAACGAGCGCTCTTTCCTTCGAATTAGGCGCGTGCCTGTTTTGCATTCCTTCGTATATGGCGCGTGCCTAACTTGAGCGTCTGGTGCAGTCCCCTAACCGCACTGCCACACGCGTGCCGACCCGTCCGGTGGTGGATTCGCTTTGCTGCGGTAAAGCCACGGTGGTTGAAACAGCCCACTGGGCTGTTTCTAAGAGCCACCTTTCGAATCCACAACCACCTTCCACCAAAACAGAAAAAGGACATTCCTTTTGGAATGTCCTTCTGTTTTGGTGGAAGGTGGTGGATTCGAACCACCGAAGTCATAGACGACAGATTTACAGTCTGTTCCCTTTGGCCACT
>NZ_CDRQNY010000030.1:0-13835 GCF_977037065.1 Butyricicoccus sp.
CGCATAATTGAACAAGAGTGATTTGCGAGTAAATTTTGCGTACTGACGAGGCACAGTTTTGCGGTAATACTTGATGTATTACCGTGAAACTTCGGCAGCGCGGACGGAACTCGCGCAAGGAACCGAAACCAAAGTCAGGTCACAAAATTTCCGCAAACCACTGCAGTCTTAATTGTGCGGTGTTGCCTTAGGTTTCCAATCAACGTTGTTGTGTGCATTATTTGGAGGTGAACGAAATATGGTAAAAGAAAACATGAGCAAGGTTCAAAAACTGACCGTTTCTGCTATGGTGATGGCACTTTACGTTGTTGTGCTGTACTTTACGCAGAGCTTCTCTTTCGGTGCGTACCAGATCCGCATTGCAACGGCTCTGTATGCGCTCGCTTACCTGTTTCCGTTCCTGGTTTTGCCGCTTGGTTTCGCTAATTTCATTGCCAACTTTCTGTTTGGCGGACTCGGTCTGCTGGACTGGTTCGGAGGCTGCTTCGTCGGTATCATCGTTACCGCGATCATCGTGCTCATCCGCCGCAAGGGATGGAGCCGCTGGCTGATGATCCTTCCGATCATCCTTGTGCCCGGTCTCGGCGTATCGAGCTATCTGAGCTATCTGCTGCACGTTCCGTATTCTGTACTTGCCACCAGCCTGTGCATCGGTCAGTCCGTACCTGCGGTCTGCGGTGTCGTTCTGGTGAACGTACTGCAGCGCGCACTGTATCCCAAGGCAACTAAGGCTAGTTAATGTAAGGAGAATGCAACCATGACCGGAAGAAATAAAGAAGAACTGAACGGCGTTACGCTGCTGGGCAGCCAGAAGAACAAGTATCCCTCGGACTACGCGCCCGAAATGCTGGAGACTTTCCCGAACAAGCATCCGGACAACGACTATTTTGTCAAGTTCAACTGCCCGGAGTTCACCAGCCTGTGCCCGATGACCGGCCAGCCGGACTTTGCTACCATTTATATCTCCTATGTGCCCGGCGAGCGCATGGTAGAGAGCAAGTCGCTCAAGCTGTATCTGTTCAGCTTCCGCAACCACGGCGATTTTCACGAGGACTGCGTAAACATCATTATGAAGGACCTCATCCGCCTGATGGAGCCCAAGTACATCGAGGTCTGGGGTAAATTCACGCCGCGCGGCGGCATCTCCATCGACCCGTACTGCAACTACGGCAAGCCCGGCACCCGCTGGGAGGAGGTCGCGTTCGACCGCCTTTCCCACCACGACCTGTATCCGGAGAAGGTGGACAACCGATGAGCGAAAAGGCTATGGTCCTGTGCAGCGGCGGCGTGGACAGCACAACCTGTCTTGCGCTTGCCATCGAGAAGCGCGGCAAGGAGAATGTGTGCGCGCTGTCCATTTACTACGGTCAGAAGCACGTTAAGGAGATCCAGGCTGCAAAGGCGGTTCTCGAATACTACGGCATCGAGGGCACGTCTCTCGACCTGACGCCGGTGTTCGCGTACAGCGACTGCTCGCTGCTTTCCCACTCGACCGAGGACATCCCCGAGGAATCCTACGCCGAGCAGCTGGCGCAGCGCGGCGGCAAGTCGGTTACGACCTATGTGCCGTTCCGCAACGGTCTGTTCCTGTCGGCAGCGGCCAGCGTTGCGCTGTCCAAGAACTGCAGCGTGATTTACTACGGTGCACATCACGACGATGCCGCCGGCAATGCCTATCCCGACTGCAGCGAGGAATTCGTAAATGCGATGAACCACTCCATCGTACTCGGCTCGGGCGGTGATGTCCGCATCGAGGCTCCGTTCGTGCGTTGGAACAAGGCGCAGATCGTTGCCGAAGGTCTGCGGCTGCAGGTTCCTTATCAGCTGACGTGGAGCTGCTACGAGGGCGGCGACAAGCCGTGCGGCAAGTGCGGCACCTGCCTGGACCGCATCCGCGCGTTCGAGGCCAACGGCGTGACCGACCCCGCAATGAGGTAAAACAAAAGACTGCTGTTTCATCGGAGACAGCAGTCTTTTTCTGTCCATCTTGACTTTTTCCTATAAGAATGCTATGATTATAGCCGTTAACCTTATTTTGAGGAGTCCATGCTATGATTTATCTCGATTATGCCGCCCATGCACCCGCTGACCCCGTGGTACTGGAGCGATTCTGCGATATGGAACGCCGGTTCCCGGCCAACCCGAACTCGGTACACATGGCGGGCAAGACCGCCCGTGAGGAAATGGCGCGTGTCACCGAGCAGATCGCGGCGCTGACCGGCGCGTCCCCTGCCGAAATCATCTTTACCTCGGGTGCGACCGAGGCGAACAACCTCGCCATCAAGGGCATCGCACAGGCGTCACGGCATATCGGCAAGCATATCATCTCCACACCGCTCGAGCATTCCTCGGTCAGCGGCAGCCTGACCGCCCTGCAGGAGCGCGGCTGGGAGATCGACCTGCTCTCCATCGGTCGGGACGGCACGGTGAACCCGGAGGAAGTCCGTGAACTGCTGCGTCCGGATACCGTTCTCGTTGCCATCTGCGCGGTGGACAGCGAGCTTGGCACCATCCAGCCGGTAAACGAAATCGCGGCGCTGCTGGCTGACCATCCGAACTGCCGTCTGCACGTTGATGCGACACAGGCCATCGGGCGCATCCCGGTGGACTTTTCCGGTATCGACACGCTGAGTTTTGCGCCGCACAAGTTCGGCGGCATCTGCGGCAGCGGCGTGCTGCTCAAGCGCAGCCGTATGCCGCTCGAGCCGCAGATGAACGGCGGCGCGAGTACGACGCTGTACCGCAGCGGCACGCCTGCACTCGGTCTGGCGGCTTCGGCGGCGCTGGCACTGCAGTTGGCATGCGATGAGCGCGAGAGCCGCTGTGCGGTCGTTCAACGCCACAGTGCGCGGCTGCGGAAAGCCCTTGCGGCCTATCCGGCGGTGCATATCAACAGTCCGGAGCACGCCGTGCCGCACATCCTCAATCTGAGCATCAAGAATGTGAAAGGCACCGTATTTCAGCGCGCGCTGTCCGAAAAAGGCGTGTGCGTGTCTGTCAAATCCGCCTGCTCGGCAGACGGACTTCCCTCTCGGGCGGTGTTCGCCGTCAGCCGTGATCGCAGAAACGCACTGTCCTCATGGCGCATCAGTCTGAGCCACCTCACCACGGATGCGGAAATCGACGAATTTCTGTCCGTTTTCGACGCGTGCTATCACGAGTTAGTCAAGTAATACAGGGAGCATCATTATGAAACGAGATTTACAGCCTCACGAGCTGATCGAGCGCAGTATCATCAAAAAATTCCGCAAGACCATCTGGAACCCGTTTACACTGGCGGTTCGACAGTATCAGCTGATTCAGCCGGGTGACAAGATTGCCGTGTGCATCTCCGGCGGCAAGGATTCCATGCTGATGGCCAAGCTGATGCAGCTGCTCCAGCGGTACAGCGAGGTGCCGTTCGAGGTGGTTTTCCTCGTTATGGACCCCGGCTACAACGAGATCAACCGCAATAAAATTGAGAGCAACGCCGCACTGCTGCATATCCCGATCACCGTGTTCGAGACTGACGTTTTCGCGGTCGCCAACAACAGCGAGAAAAACCCGTGCTACCTGTGTGCGCGCATGCGCCGCGGCTATCTGTACAGCAAGGCGCAGGAGCTTGGCTGCAACAAGATCGCACTCGGTCACCACTTCAACGATGTTATCGAAACCACCGTCATGAGCATGTTTTATGGCTCGCAGATGCAGGCCATGCTGCCCAAGCTGCACAGCACCAACTTTGCAGGCATGGAGCTGATTCGTCCGCTGTACTGCATCCATGAGGAGGATATTCTCGCGTGGAAGCAGTATAACGACCTCGAATTTATTCAGTGCGCGTGCCGCTTCACCGAAAACTGCACGATGTGCGACAACGGCGGCGGTGGTTCCAAGCGGCAGGAGGTCAAGATTCTGCTGCGCCGTCTGCGCCGCGACAACCCGAACATCGAGCGCAGCATTTTCAACAGTATTCACTCGATAAATCTGGACATGATGCCCGGTTACAAGTCCGGCGGCATGCTCCACTCGTTCCTCGATGATTACGACGAACGCGGAAAGAAAAGCGAATAGTGTTCAGCCGTCCGTGCGCTGCACGGACGGCTTTTCTCTGCCCGAAAGGTCAAAATGCAGCGGTTCGGACACGCCGTGCAGATGTACAGCCAAGCCATCCCCCGTTACGGTGATATGATCGAGCAACGCGCTGTAAACTGTTTCACTGTACAGCTTTTTCCGTAAAACTGTACAGAATTTCTGTCTTTCGGTGCGTGTGAGATCCGGTATCGCGCGCAAGGTCTGCCGCAATACCATCTCTATGTCGATTGGCAAATCCTGTGTAATTTGCTTCATGCAGTCCAGCAAAATCCGATTTCCAACTGCCGGAGCGGCACACGTTGCCATGCCGTGCTGCACCCGTTTCCCGCACACCCATCGCAGACCGCCGTCCGCCTGTGCGCCTCTGCGCGGCACAAACCGGTTGCCGCACCGTCCGCAGACCACTTTTCCGGAGCACCAGTACCGCGCGGAGGGTCGGCTGCCGGCTTTGCGGTTTGCCTGCCGGCGGTCGAGTTCCCGCCGCACAGCCTCGAACATCGAGCGCGGCACAATCGCCTCGTGATGATCCCGCAGATAGACCTGCGGTGACTGCCCCTCATTTTTCACCTTGCGATGATCGAGAAAATCCGGCGTGCAGCTTTTGCGCTGCAGAAGATCGCCGCAGTATTTCTCGCCCCGGAGCAGCCGCAGCACCATCGTAGACGACCACGATTTTCCTTTTCCGCTTGGCGGCGGGATGCCCTCGGCGGTCAGCTCCCGTGCGATGATGTAAGTGCCTTTGCCGTCCATCAAGAAACGGCGGTACACCTCGCGGACGACTGCCGCCTGCTCAGGCTTCACTATCAATTTCCCACCCCGCAGGGAAAACCCGTAGATATTATCGCATCCGAACACCACACCGCGCTCCATCGAGCGCTGCTGCCCCCACTTAACGCGCTCAGAGATTTTGCGGCTCTCCTCCTGCGCTACGCTTGCCATTATGGTAAGCCGGAATTCACCGTCATTCTGGCGGGTGTCGATATGATCTCCAATGAATACAATACCGACTCCTTGACGGCGCAGCAGCCTCGTGTACGCGAGCGTGTCAACCGTATTTCGGGCAAAGCGTGAGACCTCTTTGGTTAAAATCAGGTCAATTTTCTCTTCTGCGGCCGCTGCCAGCATGCGCCGAAAGGCAGGCCGGTCGGACGAGGTGCCGGACAGACCCTCGTCCGCATAAACCTCCACAAGCTCCCAGTCCGGCTGACGGCTGATGTACTCCGAAAAATATCGCCGCTGATTCTCCAGCGAGTTTCTCTGGTCCTCCTGCGAGGTGGAAACGCGGCAATAGGCGGCCACGCGCAGCATGTCAGCGGCCTGCGCACAGCAGCTCGAGCACCAGCTCCAGACGCTCGGGCGGCAGCACACCTTCCGCGTGCAAAGCGCGGAGCAGACCCTCGATCATGCCGCGCGAAACAGCAGCCTGCTCCTGTTCAGTCAGTTTCATGGCTATCCCTCCTTCGCTTGCAGTCTATGCGAAGGCAAACCCGTTTATGCGCCAAACCGCTAACGCCTTCCCTACCTGCGAGGGAGCACTTCAGCTCGCGATGGAGCAAACTGCGTTCACGCTGCAAAATGCACGCTGTCTGGTGATTGGTGCCGGACGGATCGGCATGCTTCTTGCACGCAAATTGTACGCTCTCGATGCACAGGTTACAGTTTCCGCACGCTGCACGCGTGATTTCGCACGCATCGCCGCTGCAGGACTGCACGCACTGGATACACGCAGGCTTGCCGGTCACCTTGCCGGTTTTGACCTGATTTTCAACACCGTACCCGCTCCGATCCTGACAACCGAGGTACTATCCGACATGAAACCGCCCTGCTTCATCATTGATCTTGCATCTCTGCCGGGCGGTGTTGCCGCCGATACCCTGCTTCCGGATGGCTGTCGCGTGCTGCACGCACTGTCTCTTCCGGGCAAGGTAGCACCGCTCAGCGCTGCACGCGCGGTATTCGATACCGCGGACACCATTCTGCACGAGGAGGGCATCTTATGAGCAAACTCCGCATTGGCTTTGTACTGACCGGTTCGTTCTGTACCTTTGCCAAGGTCATGCCGGTTATACAAGCACTCATCGAGCGCGGCGACACGGTCACGCCGATTCTGTCCGACAGCGCCGGCACACTCGACACCCGCTTTGGCACAGCCGCGCACTGGCGTCAGGAGCTGACCGCACTCACCGGCGTCTCCCCTATCGACAGCATTGTTTCCGCCGAGCCGATTGGACCGAAGGCGCTGTTTGATATACTGATCGTTGCGCCGTGCACGGGCAATACACTCGCCAGACTGGCGCACGGTCTGACGGACACGCCCGCGACCATGGCGGTCAAAAGCCATCTGCGCGGAGAACGTCCGGTCGTGCTGGCGGTCTCCACCAATGACGGTCTGTCCGGCAGCGCCGCAAATCTCGGCACGCTGCTGAATCGCCGGCATTACTATTTCGTGCCGCTCCGGCAGGATGCGCCGCACAGCAAGCCGCGCTCGCTTGTCGCAGATATGACGCTGATTCCCGCTGCCATTGACGCAGCCATGAACGGCAGACAACTTCAGCCCATCCTGCTTGCACCCAGCGTATAAAAAAAACGCAAAGCTGACACTGAATCGTGACAAGTAATTATTGTGCCGCAAAGAACGGTGTGACCGTGAAAGTCACGCCGTTTTTTCTATGATCCCGGGCTCTGCCGATACGGAGATTGCCACTTCGTCCATGAAATTGAATCAGTTTACTTTTGATAAACAGCAAAAATCAACCGCCCCTTCCTTTCGGAAATGGGCGGTTGTCTTTGCGTTTGTGCTCCTTGCACACCTGAATCCGCCGACTATCCGTAATACGGCTGCATTCGTTCCTTATCACGGTTAAGCCAGCATTCTGCAGGACTTTTCTTATGATTCTTTGCCTTCCGGCTCCTTGCCGGTGGCAAATGTGATCGCACGGCTGCAGTTGGTAATCTGCACATTGTGCAATGCGCCGCCGAACTCGCCGTCCAGTGTCCACGTCACCTCGTCATCGGACGAAAAACTGATTTTTGACGTGCGGAAGTACGCGAAGCGGTTAGATTCGACATTATGCGTCAGCAGGTCATTCGCCAGCCACTGCAGCTCCATCGGATTCTCGACCGGGTAAATGAGCAGCACCTCGTACAGTCCGTCATCCAGCGCCACGCCATCCGGCCGGATGGTCTTGAAGCCGCCGACCGACACCGTGTTTGTCACCATACCGTAGATGAAATCGTCCTCTATCTGCGTTTCCGCGCTGTTCACGCGGATGTGGTAGGTTTTGATGTTGGTCAGCGCCTTAATGCCCTCGATAATATACGCAGCACGCCCGAAAATGTTCTTGGTCTGCTGCGGTGTCTCGTAAGAGACCTCGGTAAACGCGCCGAACGCCGCAACATAGTTAAAATAGCGATCGTTGAAGCGGCCGATGTCCAGCGCCTGCAGCGTATCGCCTGCCGCAATAACCGCCGCCTCAGCGGGCACCTTGGAAATGCCCAGACTGAACGCGAAGTCGTTTGTCGTACCGGCAGGCACATAACCGAGAACCGGACGGGTCTCCGCCTGCATAAGACCGGTAATCACCTCGTTCAGCGTACCGTCACCGCCTGCACACACAATGCGATCGAACTCGCCCGCACGCTCCCGTGCAACACGCGTTGCATCCTGCGCACCCTGCGTGATATAAATCGTCACATCATATCCTGCCTGTTGAAATGCGGTCACACAGTCGATGATCTTTCCGCTCATTGCACCGCGTCCCGCATGCGGATTGAGTATCCACAGCATTCTCTTCATGTTTCATCACCTTCCGGTTTTGTTCATAAATAAAATGTAGTATCGACGCAGCCGCGCCGCATCGCTATTCTCAATCCATCAATCATTCACTCTTTTATCCCAAGTATACTATCTATATACTAACTATATTATTATATATCTCAGGAGAGCAAATTGCAAACAGCATTTGCATAAGCCACCGGATCATCCACCGGCATACCCTCGATGAGCAGCGCCTGCGTATACAGGATATCCGCATAGGTGCTTACCTTATCCGAGCCTTCCGCCTGCAGCGCACACAGCTTCTTAAAGATCGGGTGCTCGGCATTCAGCTCCAGAACACGCTCGGCGTGTACGCTCTGACCGCCGTTGACAGCAGCCTGCTGGTTGAGCACCTTCTCCATCTCGAGCGTTACCGGGCCTTCGGCACGCAGGCAGCACGGATGGCTCTTGAGGCGGCTGGTCAGCTCGACCTTCTTAACCTTGCCCTCGAGCACCTTGCCGAGTGCTTCGAGGACATCCTTGTTGTCCTCACTCAGCTTTTTGATCTCTTCCTTCTCGTCCTCGCTGTCCAGACCGAGGTCTGCATCCGCGATGGACTTGAATTCCTTATCGTTGTACTTAGCGAGCATCTTGACGCAGAACTCATCAATGCTGTCATCCATACACAGCACCTCGTAGCCCTTGTCGGACAGCGTTTCCATAACCGGCAGCAGCTTGATCTTGTCGATGGTCTCGCCGCAAGCATAGTAGATATACTTCTGGTCTTCCTTCATGCGGGAAGCGTACTCCGCGAGCGATACCAGCTTGTCCTCCGTGGAGGAATGGTACATCAGCAGATCCTGCAGCAGCTCCTTGTGCGCGCCGTACTCAACATAAGCGCCGTACTTGATCTGACGGCCGAACGCTGCCCAGAACTTCTCATAATCCTCGCGCTTGTCCTTCTGCATCTTGAGCAGCTCGCTCTTGATCTTCTTCTCAAGGCTCTGCGCAATGGCCTTCAAATGGCGGTCGTGCTGCAGCATCTCACGGGAGATGTTGAGCGACAGATCTGCCGTATCGACCATACCGTGTACAAAGCTGAAATGATCGGGCAGCAGATCCGCGCACTTGTCCATGATGAGCACGCCGTTGGAATACAGCTGCAGACCCTTCTCATAATCCTTGGTGTAGTAGTCCATCGGCGCGTGAGACGGGATGAACAGCATTGCCGTGTACGTTACCGCGCCTTCCACACTGGAATGGATGTGGCACAGCGGCGGCTGATAATCGTAGAACTTCTGCGTATAGAAGCTGTTGTAATCCTCGTCCTTCAGCTCCTTCTTGGACTTCTTCCAGATCGGAACCATGGAATTGAGGGTCTCATTCTCGGTGTACTCCTCCCACTCCGGCTTGTAGTCGTCACCTGCATCCGCCGGCTTCTCCTTCATGCGGGAGCGCGTCATATCCATCTTGATCGGGTAGCGAATGTAATCGGAATACTTCTTTACCAGACCCTGAATGCGGTACGGCTCGAGAAATTCATCGTAATTCTCGTTCTCCGTATTGTCCTTGATGGTCAGTACGATCTTCGTGCCGTTTTCTGCCTTTTCGCACGGTGCAACCGTGTAGCCGTCCGCACCGTCGGACTCCCAGCGGTTGGCCTCATCGCTGCCTGCCGCACGGGATACGACCTCAACATGCTTTGCAACCATAAAGGCCGCATAGAAGCCAACGCCGAACTGGCCGATGATGTCGATGTCGTCTTGCTTTTCATTTTCGTTCTTGAACGCCAGCGAACCGGAATGCGCGATCGTACCGAGGTTGTTCTCCATTTCCTCGGCAGTCATGCCGCAGCCGTGGTCCTCGATGATAAAGCGGCGGTTTGCCTTGTCGAGCGTCAGCTCGATCGGCAGACTGTCGCGGGTGATACCGGTCTTGCCTTCCTTCATTGCATTATAGTAGAGCTTATCCGTTGCGTCGGATGCGTTGGAGATCAGCTCACGCAGGAAAATCTCCTTGTGCGTATAAATAGAGTTGATCATCAAATCGAGCAGGCGCTTGGATTCTGCCTTAAACTGCTTGGTTGCCATGATTACATACACCTCTGTGTTTGTTGTTCGGTATTAGCACTCTCAATCATCGAGTGCCAACATTGATATAATAAGCCTATTGCGCCAAAAAATCAAGTAGGGTTTGTAAAATTCATGGTTTGTTCAAAATCGAAATCGAGAATTGGATATGCCCGAACCATGCAGGCGGTTCACCCTATTCGGGCGGAGAATTTTTCCGTGAACCACGGCGGGGAGTGCCGCTGCGCGCGGCAGGCGCACAAGAGGGTAGACACCAAGGTTTCCACCCTCTTGTGAATCACCCCTTTCCTTTGGAGACAGCTTGGGAGCAGATGGTAGACTGCGTAAGCGTAGAAAAAAGGAGAACGGCAGTCGGGTTACCGCTCAATCTCTTTCTCCGCCTTTTCGCAGTTCACAGACAGCGTACTGCTACACAGACGGTTCACCTTGTGCCGCGCTTGCGTAGACCCTAATTAGATGTAGCCGTATGCTATCTGAACCGTGAAAAGGTGCTATACCATGCAGAAGAAAAAATCCTCTGCCGTTCTCTTTTTCGGAGCGGTCTCCTCTCTACCGTTACCACCGTGCTATACTACTAAGGGAAACGGGTGTTCAAAGAGGGTAGCACTCATTAAATCCGCGCACGGCGCGGGAAAAAGGTTTAGCAGCCTACGGGCAAACCGTAGGTGTCTACCCTTTTTGTCCCCTGCCGTGGACACGGCAAACGTCCCCACCGCCGCAGCGGCGGAATCCTCGCCCGGAAATGGCGAACCACCTTCGCAGTTCGGGCACACCGGAAAACCTGTGCCTGCGACCGGTGCAGCCCGGATAGGACGAACTGTCTGCGCGATAGAACGCTCCCTATCCATTCTCAATTTTGACACACCCCCTTCCCTATGCTATACTAAAGGGAAGAAAACAATTTTGGAGTGATCGCATGGTACATCTTGGCAACGATTGGGACGAGATCCTTGCCGGTGAGTTTGAGCAGGATTATTACAAGCGCATTCGCTACTGGCTGAAAAAGGAATACGCCGAACAGACCATCTATCCGGCGGCAGAGAACATCTTTAACGCTCTGCGGTACACGCCGTATTCCAAGGTCAAGGCCGTCATTCTCGGGCAGGACCCGTATCACGGTCCCGGACAGGCGCACGGACTTTGCTTTTCGGTTCAGCCGGGTGTTCAGCCGCCTCCGAGCCTGCAGAACATCTTCAAGGAGCTGCAGAGTGATCTCGGCATTGTACCTCCCAAGGACGGCACGCTCACCAAGTGGGCGGAGCGCGGTGTGCTCATGCTGAACACGACTCTGACCGTACGCCGTGGGCAGGCGAACAGCCATAAAAACCTCGGCTGGACGACCTTCACCGACCATATAATCGAAAAGCTGAACGAGCATGAGCAGCCGATCGTCTTTCTGCTCTGGGGCGGCAATGCCCGCAGCAAAAAGAAACTCATCACTGCACCGCAGCACCTTGTGCTCGAAAGCGTGCATCCCTCTCCTCTGTCGGCGTACAATGGCTTTTTCGGCTGCAAGCACTTCTCCAAATGCAATGCGTTTCTCGAAGCGCATGGCATCGACCCTATTGACTGGGATCTTACCCATTAAACAGTATGTTTCCGCACCATTTTTCCGGGTGCGGAAATTTTTTGACTTTTTTCAAAATTCCTATTGACAAATGGGAATTTCGGTTGTATATTTAATTCATACAAAACACATATGAATAAAGTGAATTTAGGAGCGTGATCTCAATGACGATCCGGCGAATGTGTCGATGTTGCATCGACTGAGTTTTCCCATCATTCCTTACTAACATCACATTCTAATTTTTCTTAATTTTGAAAGGCGGTTTATCCCATGTCTGATATTAAAAAGAGCTTCTCCGATCTGATCGGCAACACCCCACTGTATGCGGCTGAAAAGTTTGCAGCTAAGGCTGGCGCTAACGCACAGATTCTCGCAAAGCTGGAGTACTTTAATCCGGCCGGTTCCGTTAAGGATCGTATCGCAAACGCTATGATCAACGAGGCTGAGAAGTCCGGCGCGCTCAAGCCGGGCGCAACCATTATCGAGCCGACCTCCGGCAACACCGGCATCGGTCTGGCAGCAGTTGCAGCTTCCCGCGGCTACCGCATCATCCTCACCATGCCGGAAACCATGAGCGTTGAACGCCGCAACATGCTGAAGGCTTACGGCGCTGAGCTGGTTCTGACCGAAGGCACAAAGGGCATGTCCGGTGCGATCGCAAAGGCAAACGAGCTCGCTAAGGAGACCCCGAACAGCTTCATCCCGGGTCAGTTCGTAAACCCGGCAAACCCGGCTGCACACTACGCAACCACTGGCCCCGAGATCTGGGAGCAGTCCGGTCACAAGGTTGACATCTTCGTTGCAGGCGTAGGCACCGGCGGCACCGTAACCGGCACCGGCAAGTACCTGAAGGATCAGAACCCGAATGTCAAGGTAGTTGCTGTTGAGCCGGATACCTCCCCGGTACTGTCCACCGGCAAGGGCGGCCCGCATAAGATTCAGGGTATCGGCGCCGGCTTCGTTCCGGATGTACTCGATACCAAGGTTTACGACGAAGTTATTCGTGTAGCAAACGAGGATGCATTTGAAACCTCTCGCCAGTTCGCTCACAGCGAGGGTCTGTTCGTAGGTATTTCCTCCGGTGCTGCTCTGTGGGCTGCTGTTGAGCTGTCCAAGCGTCCGGAGAACGCCGGCAAGGTTATCGTAGCTCTGCTGCCTGATACCGGTGACCGTTACCTGTCCACCCCGCTGGTTTCTGAGTAATTTTAATTCTCAAATCCTGCAATTCTCTCCAAAAATCCATTCATCTCCACATTCATCTCCAAATGTATAAAAAAGACACCTCTGCATAGCGGAGGTGTCTTTTTTATGGAAAATGAACGTAACGTTTCTCCAGTTTCCGCCCATGGATTTAACAACGAAAAAACACCCTGCGAAAGCAGGATGGTTTCAGTCTGTCGATAAAGTCAATCTATCGTTTTTACCTTTCGTGCGGCAGCACGCATAAAATAGAATTTGCACAGCAAATTCATAATTCCCGGGGGCATGGTCCAGACCACCCTCTCTTGCCGCTATGCGGCAATTCACCTTGTGTACCTCGGGAATTATACAAGGGACGAAAAATTGTGCCTGTAGGGCGCGGCTTTTCGTCAAGATTCGATTGAAAGCGTGGTTTCAATCGAGAGGCTGCTCGAAAAACGGAGTTTTTCGACAGCCTCAAACCACCCTGCGAAAGCAGGGTGGTTTCGTTATACCTTGGAATAATAAATCGCAGTAACCGCACCGTCCTCGATGGAGGGATAGCAATGCCGGTAGGTACTGCCGGTGCTCGTCGGTGCATTCAGTTGATGGTATGGCTGGCTGACGTCGATAGCTACGCAATCTGCGGCCGCCGGAATGCTCACTGTACCCTCACCGTCTGCGAAGGTGAATACGCCGTTCGTGTACGTTACCGTGCGGTCAATCGCGCGTTTGCCGCTCAGCGAAACGTAGGTAACGCCGCCGATTCGTTGGAAATCCGTATACTCCATCAGACCGGTATACGTCACCGAAGGATCATAGTTCTCGATCACAACATCGCAGTAATTCTGCGTGCCGATACACAGATTGACCAGATCGCCGCGGCTCTGATACACAGCGCCGCTGCCCTGCACGGTCAAATGCGTTGCCCGATAGAGCATCACCGCCATCTCCGCACGCGTTACCTTGGAAAGCGGATTGATCTTTCCTTTCGAGCCGCCGATCACCTTAGCACCGACCAGTGCACTGACCGAAGGCTTCGCGTAATTGGAAATCCTGCTCGCATCCGAGAAGCTGCTCACCGAACCGGTGCCCAGTTTGAGCGCCGTGCGGTCAATCGTGCGTTTGAGGAACACCATTGCGTCCTGACGGGTCATGCTCTGCTGCGGCT
>NZ_CDRQNY010000030.1:13845-22517 GCF_977037065.1 Butyricicoccus sp.
GCGGTGCCCGCCGCTATGCCGAAGGCTTTCGCCGCGATAACCGCCTTGCTGTAATAGGCGCTGCTCGGCACATCGACAAACGAGCCGTTCGAATTGACCTGACCGTTGTCGAGCGCTTCACTCATACCATAGGCGCGGTCGAGCATAACGATGAAGTCCGCTCGGGTAATGGCGTTGCCCGGATAAAACAGATGGGTTCCGCCGCCCTTGATCACGCCTGCAACGGCAAGCGTATCAACCTCGCGGGAAGCCCACGCGTACTCTCCTGCTGTATCATAAAAGTAAACCGAGTGTTCAGGAAGATACGCATACGTCTCCGTGGTGTTCGCGCTCAGTGCATAGGCTGCCGTGATCGCGCTTACGACCACCGCAACCGCCAACACTGCAACGGTCACCAGCTTTCGCGTTCTTTTCATAATATTCTCCTTGCTCAGTGGTTATGATAGATAGGGTGTATTCCCCACCTATGTAAACTTGCTTTAAAATTATAGCACACCGTTCCCCACTTGGCAAGTTAAAATATGACTAAATTTGTTGTAACCATTCTGTAATTTTAACCTTTTTATACAAGAAAAGCGCGGTTTTCCAGCAAACCGCGCTTTCAAAGTCCATTTTTCGTCTCTCACTGCTGTTCTGCGCGGTACCATCGCCAGCTCAGCACAGTCGGGATAATCGTTGCCGCCGCCATTGGCGCAAGCACCAGCACAAACTTTGCAGTTTCGTTCGGAACGAACGAGCCTGCCGCACCGATAATACCCGCCGCAAACAGCATGCGGCCCGCCACACGATGCGTTTTCGTCCAGACAGTTTCGCTCGACAGTGTCCACGGCGTTTTGAGTCCGCAGTACCAGTTCATACGAAACTTCGGCATAATGTTGCCGAGGCACATCACCAGCAGGCTGACGAGCAGACATACGACTGTCGGCACATCGACCGTACCCGGACGCAGTGCTTCCGCAATGCAGATGCCGCACATTGCGGTCAGAAACAGGTCGATCATGATCTGGAACCCGATATAGGCATCGGAAAATTTGTCGTAGTTCTTGCTTTTCGGGTCAAACCGCGGCAGAAAGTAAAACAGAACCGCAAACAGCGGTGCCATACCGGCCACGATCCACAAATGACATCTGGTTTCGTAACTCACATGACCGACAAGATCCCACTGCATGGGAATTTCCGCGGGCAGCCTGCTGTAAAACGCCGCTGTCATTGCCGCCGGCAGCAGCGACAGCACCCACGCCGTCACCTGCAGTCTACTGATTTTTTTCATTCCTGCCATCTCCTTTCAAGGCGCTGATCCATTCGAGAATCTCATCCACGACCGACATATTCAACTCATAATAAATGTACTTGCCCTGCTTGTCATCCAGCACCAGACCCGCATCCCGCAGGACGGACAGGTGATGCGAAATGGTTGCGCCCGACACCTCGAAGTGCGCTGCAACATCGCCCGCCGCCATCGGTCCGCGCCGCAGCAGCGACAGAATTTCGCGCCGCACCGGATCGCTGAGCGCCTTAAAGCTCTGCTGAAACCCCATTACTGTCCCCTCTTTCGTGCGGTAAACCACGTTTTGCGCCCGCAGACCGGACAATACAGCTGCCAGTCATTTCCCACATGCGTGCGGAAAACCAGCCGCTTCCACGGCAGATTCTGCTTCGTGCCGCAGGATTTGCAAATCAAATCGCATCTTGCAAGCGCTTTTGCCTGCCAGATTACCAGTATTGCCGCTAAAATCAGCGCAATCGCGCAAATCAGAATGGTAATGTTCATTCCGTTCACCGTCCTTCTCGCTATCCTGTTAATTAGATGGCCATCTAATTGTTTTCAGTATACCACAGCTTCTGCATTTGTCAATACATTTCGATAAATATCTAAATAATGCAAAAAGAAAAACCGCAAGTTAAACTTGCGGTTTCGATGTTCTATACCAGAACTTACGCCATGCCGTTGAGCTTGGTAGTCATCTTGCTCTTCTTGTTGGACGCATTGTTCTTGTGCAGGAGGTGCTTGGCAGCCGCCTGATCGACAGCCTTGACAGCGGTCGTGTAAGCAGCAGTTGCTTCAGCCTTATCGCCGCCAGCAATCGCAGCATCAAACTTCTTCAGAGTGGTCTTGAGCTCGCTCTTAGCCATCTGGTTGTTCAGCGCCTTTACGGAGTTAACCTTAACGCGCTTCTTTGCAGACTTAATATTGGGCATTCTGAAAACACCTCCTTCGTTTTCTATTCAACAGTGATATTATTCTATCATCTTCTCACAAAAAAAGCAAGTGTTTTTTTCATTTTCTGCATAAAAACTTTTTCCTTGAAAAAAACTATCCTTATAAGGAGGGATTGCGCATGGCTTTCCGCACCGATCTGGCCGTTGAGGCGATCGAAAACCATAAAACAGCCGCTGCCCTGCCGCATGTCCGGCAGTCCGACCGCACGCTTGAGGGCTTCGCCGTACACGAGGTACGCATTCTCTCAGAGGATGCCGCCCGCGAGATCGGCAAGCCGCAGGGACGCTATCTCACGCTTGAGCTGGATGCACTCATCCGCCGTGAGGAGGATGCGTTTCCGCGTGCCTGCAAGGCGCTCAGCACGCTGCTGCGCGAGCTGCTGCCGCATCCGAATGACGGTCCGGTGCTCATCGCCGGACTGGGCAACCGTATGATAACCCCCGATGCCATCGGTCCGCAGACCGCCGACCATGTCATTGCCACGCGGCATCTGATCGCGCAGTCGCCCGATATTTTCGCGGACTGGCGGCCCGTTTCCGCACTGGCTCCGGGTGTGCTCGGACAGACCGGCGTCGAGACCGGCGAGGTCATCTGCGGTGTGCTCGACCGCGTGCGCCCTGCCGCTGTCATCGCCGTGGATGCGCTTGCCGCCGGTCGGCTGTCGCGGCTGCTGCGTACGGTCCAGCTGGCAGATACCGGCATTACGCCGGGTGCCGGCGTGGGAAACGCCCGCGCGGCGCTCAACAAGGAAACACTCGGCGTGCCGGTTATCGCCGTTGGTGTGCCGACCGTGGTGGACGGCGCAACGCTCGCACATGAGATCAGCAGTCAGCTTGGGCAGCCTGATTGTGAAGCGCTGGACGACCTCTCCCAGCCGGTGATGATCACCACACGCGACATTGACCGCGAAGTCGCTGACATCTCCCGCATGATCGGCTACGCGGTCAACATGGCACTGCATCCGCACCTCAGTGTCGCCGATATCGACCTGTACCTCTCGTGACAGGTTTCGGGCATACTCGCACGCTGTACGGCGTATGATAGATAGCATGAAACAGCAAGGAGGATGGCGCAATGAAGCGGCGTAAACATCAGAAATTCCGATCGAGAGGCGGCATCCGCCTGCCTGCCGTCATCACCCTCTGTCTGGCGCTGTCGCTGCTGATTTTCTCCCGGGTAGGCGGCGAGCCGATCGCGCAAAAGGCACTGACCGGTCTGGCTCGCAACAGCGGCTTCGTCACCCGCGCAATGGCGCTCGAGTTCGGCGTTTCGCCGGAGGATTCCGCCGAGGTGTACACGCCGCGCACGGCTGCCGCAGCGCGGGATGAGCAGGCGGAAAATCCGCTTGCAGAGAGCACCTATGTGCCCTCGTCCGACACCGAGAACGACAATCCAGTGCTGTCGGCCGCTGACAAGGCTGCCACGGTCTCCATCAACAACGAGACCTCGTATGACGTGGATGCGGCAGACTGTCTCGCCGCAGACGAGCATTTTTCCGCTGATGGAGATGGGCCGCAGGTGCTTATCTATCACACACACAGCAGCGAAAGCTACACGCCGGATGCCGCTTTTCCGTATACACCGACCGAGACCGAACGCACGACCGATACCAATTATAATGTAGTGCGTGTCGGTGACGAGCTGCAGAAGGTGCTCGAGGACAACGGCATTGAGGCCGTACATATCCGCGAAATTTTCGATTCGCCCGTGTACACCGGCGCGTATGACCGCTCACTTGCCGTGGTTGAGGACACGCTGGCAAAATATCCATCCATCACAACCGTCATTGACGTGCACCGCGACTCGATCCTGACCGATGACGGACGCGCCTACAAGACCTCCTGCACGATTAACGGCGAGGAAACCGCACAGCTGATGCTCGTGGTCGGCACAGATGACGGCGGCCTGTATCACCCGGACTGGCAGGAGAACCTGAATCGTGCAGCATCGCTGCAGTACCGGCTCAACCGCACCTATCCGACACTCATGCGTCCGCTTAATCTGCGGACCCAGCGGTTTAATCAGCATGCAACGCACAGCGCGTTTCTGGTGGAGGTAGGTTCGTCGGGCAATACGATGACAGAAGCGCTCAAAGGGATTCGGCTATTCGGTGAAGTCTTGTCTGACGAACTGCTGAATTGAAAATGGAACATGGAGAATGGAAAATGAAGGAGTTCGCTGCAAGGCGGTATTTACTAATCGCGCTACGCGCGATACCGCAATCCTTCATTCTCAATTCTCCATTCTCAATTAACCTGCATAAACTATCGTTTTCTGTACATCCTTATTTTCGGGGTGAAACTATGGAAACGATCACATTTACCGCCGATCTGGAACGAAACATCCGCATGATGCAGGAGCTGTTCCGGAACGACGATACACTTATCGTACGACGTGCCATCGGTCAAAACGGACTGCGCTGTGCGCTGTTTTTCTTTGACGGCATGGTAAATTCCCTTGCCATCAACCAGAGCCTTGTGCGGCCTATCCTGCGCTGCGAGCAGGCGCGGCTTTCCGCCGATATGCTCGCCGCCACCGTGCTCCAGGCCGACGAATGCCGCGTGGAAACCGATATGAACAAGGTATTTGCTGCCTTTCTCTACGGCGACGCCATTGTGCTGACCGACGGCGATGCACGTCCGGTGCTCGTCAACACCAAGGGTTTCGACAAGCGCAGCACCGCCGAACCGGAAAACGAGCGCGTCCTTTCCGGCCCGCGGGAGGGCTTCACCGAGTGCTTTATGCCCAATCTGGCGCTCATCCGCCGCCGCGTAAACGACCCTCGGCTGAAATTCCGGTTTATGCGCGTCGGCAGCCGCACGAACACCAATGTGTGCCTGTGCTATATTGCCGGACTGTGTGAAAACAGTCTGGTTGAGCGTCTGGAAACACGTCTGACCGCGCTCGATATCGACAGCGTGCTCGACTCCAACTATCTTGCCGAGCGCATACGCGACCATCGCTGGTCGCCGTTTCCGACACTCGGCACGACCGAACGACCGGACGTTGCCGCTTCCCGTATGCTGGAGGGTCGGTGTGTCCTTGTCGTGGACGGCAGTCCGGTAGCGCTCACAGCGCCGTTTCTGTTTCAGGAGTGCTTTCAGTCCAACGATGACTACTATATCAGCTTTCTGCAGGCGAATCTTTCGCGCATCCTGCGTGTCATCGGATTTGTATTCACGATCACGTTTCCGGCGGTCTATGCCGCGCTCATGCTTTATCACCGTGAACTCGTGCCCGCGCGGCTGCTGTTTGCCGTCTCCGCCGCACAGCGCGGCGTTCCCCTTCCCATCGGCTGGGAGATTTTGCTCATGCTGTTCGTGCTCGAGGCACTCAAGGAAGCCGGAGCGCGAACGCCCGGTGCCATGGGACAGACGATGAGCATTGTCGGCGGTCTGGTGCTCGGTGACGCAGCGGTTTCCGCGCGATTTGCCGCCGCACCGACCGTTATCGTAGTCGCTATCGCGGGTGTCACCGGTCTGATGGTGCCCAAGCTGCAGACTGCTGCCCTGTGGCTTCGCTTCGTGCTGCTCGCTGCTGCAGCCTCCTGGGGACTGTACGGCGTTGGTCTTGCACTCGGATTAACACTCGCGGCACTGTGCCGCATGCACTCATGCTCGGTACCGTATCTGCTCAATCTGGTGCCGCGCATCTCCGCCGAGCATGAGGACACCTGGCTTCGCTATCCATGGTTTTTCATGCGCTGCGACCGCTTTGCCGTCAAACGCCCGTCGAAGGAGGAACGCCCGTGAAGCTGCTCAGACTCCTGCCGCTGCTGCTGTTGCTGTGCGGCTGTGCGAGAGAGGTTTCGCCGGTGTCCGCGCTTGCGCTCGACTGCAAAAACGGTGTGTACTGCCTGACCGCCGAGGTTGTGCGGCAGGACTCGCCGGATGACGCTGCCGCTCCGGCTTACCTGTCCGCCACCGGAACCGATGTGACGGACGCGCTGTGCAATCTGCGCAGTATCCTGCCGGGAGACCTGTATTTGAGCCATGCACAGGTGCTGCTTTTAAGTGAGGATGCGGTTTCCGAGAGCATTCTTCCGCTGGCGGACTATCTTTGCCGCGAAAACGATGTGCGGCTTAGCCTGCGGGCAGCCGTCGTGCGGGACGGCTCTGCCGCCGAGCTGCTGGAGAACGATAACGAGGTGTACGCGCTCAGCGAGCTGCTTGACCGCTCCGCGCAGGACGGTATTCTGCCGGATATGCCGCTGTACCGCGTCACCGATGTGCTGCACGCAGACGGCACAGCCATTCTTCCGGCCTTGCGCGTGGATGCGTTCGGACAGACCGCACCGGCAGGCACGGCAGTGTTCAAAAACGAACGGCTGAACTGCTTTTTAGACGGCGAGATTGGCGGTGGCGCCTATGCGTGAGCGGCTGTTTCCGCGGTGGTGTACGGCGCTGTTTGCCCTGCTGCCGATGAGTGAATTACTGTATCTTCCCGCCGACGGGCAGAGCGTGTACGCCGCTGCGCTCGCGTGTACGGTCTGTGCACTGGCCGGTATCGGAGCGGCAAGGCTGTCCGACCGGGTTCAGCATTCGGCTCCTGCACAATGGGTGCTCGCCTTGACCTCACTGTTTCCGCTGCTGTCATCCATCGCCCGCATGAGCATTTTCCTGCAGCAGACCGTGTTCACCGGACGCTCATGTGGCGGCACAGTTGTGCTGCTGACAGTCTGCATTCTGCTCATGGCCTCAATGGGACTCAACCGCTGTGCCATGTGGGCACTGCCGATTGCGTGGCTTGCCGGTACGGTACTCCTGCTCTCCGGCGTACTCACACTCACGCAGCTTACGCCCGCCAGCTTTTCCGCACCGACAGCGGCATTGCTGCCGCAATTCCGGCACATTCTGTACTCCCTGCTGCCGGTATCGGTCGTACTGGCGTTTTCTCTGCCGGAGGCCAGGCTGTCTGCAAGCGTGTCGCGCGGACTCAGCGCAGGCGGTGCATTGCTCGCACTCCTGCTGCTGCGCACAGTGCTGCTGCTTGGAGCAAACACCGCTGCCCTGCTCCCCTATCCGGCGTTCACCGCCGCCGGACTGGCTGCCATCGGCGATTTTGCCCGACACGGCGAGGTATTCTTTGCAGTGCCGCTCCTCCTGTGCGAGATTGGCCGATGCGCCGCACTTGTCTGCGTACTGCTGTATCCGTTCACACGCACCTGCGGCGTTTTGCACCTGCGCCGACCGCAATAGGACTTGTTTTCCGCTCTCCGTTCTGCTATAATGCAAACAGCAGAGCAAAGGAGATTACGGCATGAATATTCAGATTTTCGGCAAAAACAAGTGTTTTGATACCAAAAAGGCGCAGCGCTGGTTCAAAGAGCGCGGCATTAAATTCCAGATGATCGACCTTGCGCAAAAGGGCATGTCCAAGGGTGAACTGGACAGCGTGCTGAAGGCTGTCGGCGGACTGGACAACCTGCTTGACCAGAAAAGCAAGGGTTATGCGTCGCTTGCCTACCTCGCCTACGACGAGGACAAGAAGGAAAAGCTGCTCGAGGATGGCACGCTGATGAAAACGCCAATCGTCCGCAACGGTCGTCAGGCAACTGTCGGCTACTGCCCCGATGTTTGGAGCAACTGGGAATAAATCCTTTACAAACCGCTATATTGGTTCGAATATGGCGGTTTTTTGCTGTCTTTTTCCGTATTTTTATATTTTTGCTCAAAAATGAATCCGGAAATTTTCCAGAAAAATATTGTCAGATGACAAAATATACCCTGTTTTTGTACCCACTGTCTGGTAAACTGCATTTAACGAAGGATGGCATTGATTTTTCACTGCCGATTGATACGAAAACGAGGGAGATATCATGATGAGAAAAGGCAAGCGTTTTCTCGTTCTGCTGACTGCCGTTGCCCTTGGCGTAAATATGCTCGGCATCAGTGCTTTTGCAGCAGAAGATACTCCGGAGACAGATACCGATTTAGTTGTAGCGATCCCGGAGAATAAAACCAATTCAGAGGTGAATATTCCGGATTCCGATGTGCCGGAAAATGACGTTCCGGAGGTTTCCTACGAGCCGATCATTATCGATATTCCTGACGGACCGATTCCGGCCGGTGAAACCCGGGATAACGAGGTTTCGGCAACTGATATTGCAGAGAACGATATTCCAACGACAAATCGCTTCAAGGAGTACCTGTCTGACGGCTCATCCAAACTGTGGATAAGCGTAGGAGTTGTCTCCGGTGCAGGCGTGATTTTCACTGCCATGTGCCAGAAAGGCAACGAGAACCGGTAAAAATGATAAACGCCCGCTCATTTTTGAGCGGGCGTCAGTCTGTCAAACAAGTATTATTTTAATTTTTACGCTTCGTGCGGCAGCACGCATAAAATAGAATTTGCGGAGCAAATTCATAAAAAGTCGGGGCGTGTACCTGACTTTTTATACAAGGGAAGAAAAAATGTGCCCGCAGGGCGCGGTTTTTCTTCAGTATTCGCT
>NZ_CDRQNY010000031.1:0-21904 GCF_977037065.1 Butyricicoccus sp.
AAAAATGTTGCGCGGCACTGTCATGCCGCGCCTGCTGGAAGTAGCCGACCTGTGTAGCAGAACGGTATCTGACCCTGCGAACAGGTTGCTCAAGAGGACGGACTCCGAAGGTAGTTCGTCCGCAGCAGAGAAAAAATCCTCTGCCGTTCCCCTATTTCGCAGCGGTCACATGTCGGCAATCTGCGCCAGACTCTCCAAGGGAAAGGGGTGATTCACAAGAGGGTGGAAACCGTAGGTGTCTACCCTCTTGTGCGCCCGCGCGGCGTCAGCGCAGTTCCGTTCGCTTCACAAGCGACACTCTGCCGTTCTGCACCAGAACGCAAAAGAGGAACACTGCTGCCTCGCAGTGTCCCTCTTTGTGCATATTACCGGTTTTTGTTTTCCTGATTTTTCTGCTGTGCAGCATTTGCCGCACGGCGGCGCTCTTTTGCGCTCACCGGAGGCGTTGTCTCCTGCGCTTCAACGAACGCATGTGTCTCCGGGTCGATGCGCTTAGACCCGCGATAGTCGTTCGTATCCACGGACAGGCCGCGCTTTTTCAGCAGATGATTGATCTTCTCGGTCAACACGCTGTACAGCACGGCAAACAGCGGCACGCCGATCACCATGCCCGCGAAGCCCATCACGCCGCCGAACAGCAGAATGGCGAACATGACCCAGAAGCTCGACAGTCCGGTGGCGTTGCCGAGGATTTTCGGTCCGAGGATATTACCGTCAAACTGCTGCAGCAGCAGCACAAAAATGACGAAATACAGCGCCTGCACCGGACTGATGACCATGATTAGAATGGTGCTCGGAATTGCACCGATGAACGGCCCGAAAAACGGGATGATATTGGTCACGCCGATGATAACCGCAATCAGGAGCGCGTACGACGTCGGCATGGTCATCCAGCCGAACGAGATCATAAGACGCATACCGATAAAGCACAGCACGCCGATGATCGACGAGTCCATCAGCTTGCCGGTGATGAAGCCGCCGAACACGCGGTGGATATGCGCCACACGCGCCATGATGGCATTCGCCTTTTCAACCGCGAAAAAGCTGTACGTCATCTTTTTCGCCTGTGCACAGAAGGTGTCCTTGCTGTTGAGAATGTACAGCGCGATAATGACACCGATCAGCAGATTCATCAGCACGTTTACGGTCGTAACAACGCCGCTCATCATGCTGCCGAGCTGCGGCAGCAGGTCATTCTGCGCCCAGTTCATTATCTGTGCGGAGAACTGATCGTACAGGCGCATGAAGCTGTGCTCAATTTCCGGGTTGTTGTGCAGCAGCGACGCCACCCAGCCGGATATCTCGTTCATATACAGGTCCATCGAATCCACCAGCGAGGTGATACTCGTAACCAGCTGCGGCAGCACCATCCACAGCAGCACGCCTACAACCGCCAGACCGAAGGCCAGCGTCAGCGCGCTACACAAGCCTTTGGCAAGCCGTGTGCCGTTTTTGAATTTACGCGACATCGGCGGCTGCAGATTGCGGTACAGCATGTTGAACACCGGCATGAGCAGGTACGCCATCACAAAGCCGTAAATGAACGGGCTGAGGATGCTGAAAAACTTCTTGACTATGCCCCAGATCGTTGTCATGCGAAACAGCACGAACACGACCAGCACGCAGGCTACAATGACGCCTAACGCAGTCAGCCCCCACTCGATATAGTGCGGCTGCAGGTCAAACCGGGACTTTTTTTCCTGATTGGGATCTTCCAACAATAAACTCCTTCCTGTCAGCTGTCAGAGGATGAAAACGAAGATTGAATACGCTTAGTCCTCATCCGCATCAAAGAACACGCGCCACAGCAGGTACAGCCACGTTGCGGCAAACGCTGCGAAGATGATCGCGCGGAACTTTTTGAAGAATTTAGAGAAGCAGGTGCCCAGCCACAGACCGAACGACAGCAGGCAGGTCTCGTAGATGAAGAACTCGATGAGCGAGAAGCCGCGGATCTTTTCGGTCGTGGTATTCATAAAGCGTCCTGCCTGATCGCAGGCGTCGCCTGCGGTGTGCAGCATCTGCTCGGCACGGCTGCGCAGCGCATCGCGGTCGATACTGTCCAGATAATTTTTCATAGCTTGTTCTCTCCTTTTCGTTTTACCGTATTGCGCGGACGTGCTGTCCGTCTGTGCTCCCGGGGTTTGGGGTCCCCGGCGATGCTGCACGGCGTTTTCCCCATCGAGGAAATCCGGCCGAGCCGCATGCCGATTTTTTCTGCCAGTGCGTCGGCGTCCGCGCTGCCCGTCCTGCGCAGAGCCGCCTGCAGGATCAGTCCCGCAGCCCGCGCATCCGACCCGGCCTCGTGGTGGTTCAGGTCGATGTGCAGCGCGGCGGATACCGTATCCAGTTTATGATTTTCCAGTTCAGGCCATACCCGCTTGGACACCTTTACCGTGCATAAGTACCGGCATTCGGGCATTTTCAGTCCGTAATGCGCCAGACAGCTGCAAAGCACATTCGTATCGAACATAGCGTTGTGACACACGATGACGCTGCCCTCCGCGATGTCGGCGAGCGGCTCCCACACCTCGGCGAACGACGGTGCGTCCGCGACCATCTTCTCCTTGATGTGGTTGACGCGAACATTGCCCCAGTGGAACTTGCCCACGCATTCCGGCGGACGGATGAGCGAGATTTTCTCATCCACCAGCTGATTATCCTCAAACACGCTTGCGCCGAGTGCGCACGCGCTCAGCGGCGAGGCGTTTCCGGTCTCGAAATCCAGTGCAAGATATCTCATTGCAGCGCCTCCCGTCCGGCCGCGTCTGCGCGTTCCTTCGCCGCGAGCAGCAGTCTGTACAGCGGCGCAAGCTGCCGCATAGTCTTCAGCATGAACGGAACAAACGTGCCGTCCAGCACCGGAGTAAAATCCTCACCATTCGTGTAGTCCACGCCGATCTCCTTGCGGTTCAGCCAGTCCTGATATTCCGGCTTTGCGTCCGGGAATTTCGGACGCTTGTACATCTCGCCCGCGAGGTGCACCTGCGGACAGCTGTTCACCGCACGAAAGGCGTCAAGGAACAGCCTGTCTTCTGCGAGGATCATTTCGCGCAGCGCTTCCATTTCGCCTCTGCCCCACGCGCCCCAGCAGCCGAAGGCCCAGTATTCGGGGTGCAGTTCAAAGTAGTATGCAGGAACGGATTCGCGTTCCCGTCGTGCTCTGCGGAAGAACAGCCACATGTTCGCCCGGTAGAGCGTTTTATCCTTGGTATATCGGGTATCACGCCGCACGCGGGATACCATGCGGGACGGCACGGTGACGAACTGCGGGTCGATCTTGACCATCTCCGGCGTCATTTCCGCGATCAGTTCGTGAAAGGGCCGGATGGATAACCGCTTGATCTCGTCCTTGTGTGCATCGTAAAATTCTTTGCTGTTTTGCAGACGATTCAGTTGCAGAAGATCCACGCCTTCTGCGGAAAAACCGTGAAATGCCATTTGTGTTGTTAGCCACCTTTTTGTTTTTGACGATCGTGAATCGTCCTTGAAGGTATAGAATACCTAAGGCAATACCACATAATTGAACAAGAGCGATTTACGAGTAATTTTTGCGGACCGGCGAGGCGTGGTTTTGCGGTAATGCTTTGTGTATTACCGTGAAGTCACAACGAAGTCAGGGCACAAAATTTTCGTAAAGCGCCGCGGCAGCGCGACCGGAGCCTGCGCAAGAAGCCGCGGCAGCGCGACCGGAGCCTGCGCAAGGAGCCGCAGCTTTAATTGTGTGGTGTTGCCTTATTATATTTTACCGCTTTTTTTCACTTTCTGCAACAGGAGTTTGACAGTTTTCCGTTCATAACACGTTAATCCCCCTGTGTATTTGTGCAATTTGTTGACCGCCGCTTGACAGAAAGGGTTGTTCCCTGCCGAAAATTCTGGTATACTGAGGATAAGTATATTGATAGAAAAAGGTGGAACGATCATGCTTACTGCTGCTAAAAAGGAATTTATCGAATTTATGATGAGTGCCGACGTACTGCGCTTCGGCGATTTTACAACCAAATCCGGTCGAAAGACCCCGTATTTCGTCAACACCGGCAACTACAAGACCGGCCTGCAGAACTCCCGTCTGGGTGAGTTTTACGCCGCTCTGGTCAAGGAGACCGTCGGCGATCAGTTCGACGCAATGTTCGGTCCGGCGTACAAGGGCATCCCGCTTGCTACCTCGGTTTCCGGTGCGCTGGCCCGCAATTACGGCATCGACAAGCCGTTCTTCTTCAACCGCAAGGAGGCCAAGGACCATGGCGAAGGCGGCAATATCGTCGGCTACAAGCCGCAGGACGGCGACCGCGTTATCATCATCGAGGACGTAATCACCGCAGGCACCGCTATCCGTGAGACCATGCCGGTGCTCAAGGGCTGCGCAGATGTGAAGGTTACCGATATGTTCATTTCGGTAAACCGCTGTGAGGTCGGCCAGAACCCGGACAAGACCGCCGTTATGGAGGTCGGCGAGGAGTTCGGCATCAAGGTCCACGCGCTCGTTACCGTGCAGGATATCCGTGAGTATCTTGCAGATAAGGAGGAGTACGCACATCTCCTGCCGCTGATGGATGCTTATATGAAGCAGTATTGTGTATTTTAACTATCGCGGCATAATCTCATAAGAAAAAAGAACGCTCGATGGAGCGTTCTTTTTGTTTGCCTTTTCCCACTACTGTGCTATATTAGAACCACAAAGGAATACGCCCGTCTGCATAACATTTCTATTCGTGAAGCGCATGAAATCCTGCATAACGATTAAGCACCGCCCATTTCGGGCGGTGCTTTCATTTTATCTCACTTTTCCGCCTGCAAAGTCTGCAAAAACTTACGCATCCTGCGGCAAGCCTCGCGCAGATGGTTCATCGAGTACGAATACGAAATACGCACATGACCCTCACCGCTCTCACCAAAGGCGCTGCCCGGAATGACCGCGACCTCCTGCTCGTGCAGCAGTCTCTCGCAGAATTCGTCACTCGACAGGCCGGTAGACTCGATCGACGGGAACATATAGAACGCGCCCTGCGGCTCAAAGCACTCGAGGCCCATGCTCCGCAGCTCGCCGAGCAGGTAGCGGCGGCGCAGGTCATACTGCTCGCGCATGCGCTCGATATCGTCCTCGCCGGTGCGGATAGCCTCAATGCCCGCGAACTGCGCGGTCGTCGGCGCGGACATAATACCGAACTGATGAATCTTGCAGATGTGGCGCATCAGCTCCTTCGGGCCCATTGCCCAGCCGAGACGCCAACCGGTCATCGCATAGGACTTGGAGAAACCGTCCACAACAATGGTGCGCTCCTTCATGCCGTCCAGCTCCGCAAAGCAGACGTGGCGATCCGGGCCGTAGGTCAGGCTGTTGTAAATCTCATCCGACAGCACGATGATGTTCGTGTCCTTGATGACCGTCGCAATCGCCTGCAGCTCATCGCGCGTCATGATCGCGCCGGTCGGGTTGTTCGGGTACGGCAGGATGAGCAGCTTGGTGCGCGGCGTAATAGCGGCGCGCAGACTGTCCGCCGTCAGCTTGAACTGGTCCTCCGCGCGGGTCGGCAGCGGCACCGGAACACCGCCTGCCATCTGCGTCAGCGGCTTGTAGCATACAAAACTCGGCTCCGGAATGAGCACCTCGTCACCCACGTTGACAATCGCACGGATGGTGTTGTCGATCGCCTCAGAGCCGCCGACCGTCACAAGGATCTCCTTGTCCGCATCGTAGCACAGGCGATACTTGCGGCGCACGAGCGCGGCAATCTGATTGCGCAGCTCGGCAAGACCCCAGTTGGAGGTATAGAAGGTCTGTCCTTTTTCCAGAGACTGAATGCCGGCGCGGCGAATCTGCCACGGCGTTTCAAAATCCGGCTCGCCCACACCGAGCGAGATCGCGTGCGGCATTTTAGCCGCCAGTTCAAAAAAGCGGCGAATGCCGGAAGGCTGTACCTCTTTTACACGCGCAGAGAGAATCTGCTCGTAGTTCACCATGCCATGACCTCTCTCTTATCGCTGTCTGCCGGATCGAATTCCACACTGTTGTCCTTGTATTTTTTGAGGATGAAATGCGTACCGGTGGACAGCACGTTCTCCATCGGCGCCAACTGCTCGGAGACAAAGCGGGCAACCTCGCGCATGGTGCGTCCCTTGATGATAACAGTCAGATCGAAGCCGCCGCTCATCAGATACACACTCTCCACCTGATGGTGCGAATAGATCTGACGGGCAATCTCATCAAAGCCCATACCCTTCTGCGGGGTGATCTTGACCTCGATGAGTGCGGTTACGCTCTCCTTGGATGTTTTATCCCAATCGACCACGGTCTTGTAGCCGAGGATCGTCGAATTCTTCTCATACGCGTTGATCGCAGCAGCCACATCCTCCTCGGTCTCACCGAGCATCGCGGCCAGCTGTGCCGGAGTCAGACGCGCGTCCTGCGCCAGCAGATCAAGCAGCTTTTCAGGGTTTTTCATAATAAATGACCTCCCTTTTTCGTTTTTCAAGAATTACTTTATTATAGCACTGCGGTGCAGTTCTGTCTATGCTTGGAGCAGAAATTTTGCGATTGCGGAATGGAGAATTAAAAGAAGTCCGAAAAATTTTCGGACTTCTTTCATTACGCAAAAATCAACGAACCACAGCGCCCTGATCTGCAGAGGTGACCAGACGCGAATAGCGGTACAGCCAGCCGGACTTGACATTCGGCTCACGCGGAACGTACTTGGCACGGCGTGCCTCCAGCTCCTCGTCGGAAACATTGACATTTACCTTGCTGTTCGGAATATCGATGGAGATGATATCGCCTTCCTGCACCAGACCAATCTCGCCGCCGGAAGCAGCCTCCGGCGAAACGTGACCGATGGATGCGCCGCGGGACGCACCGGAGAAACGGCCGTCGGTGATGAGCGCAACCGTGGTATCCAGCTTCATGCCGGCTAGCGCAGAGGTCGGGTTGAGCATCTCACGCATGCCCGGACCGCCCTTCGGGCCTTCGTAGCGGATGACAACAACGTCACCCGGCACGATCTTGCCGTTGTAGATGGCGGAAATTGCGTCCTCCTCACAGTCGAACACGCGTGCCGGACCTTCGTGCACCATCATTTCCGGTGCAACTGCCGAACGCTTGACAACGCATCCGTTCTTTGCGATGTTGCCCCAGAGAACGGCGATGCCGCCGGTCTGGGAATACGGATTCTCCAGCGGACGAACGACCTCCGGGTTCTTGTTGACAACGCCCTCAAGGTTCTCGCCGACCGTCTTGCCGGTGCAGGTGATGAGCGACAGGTCGAGGAAATCACGCTTGGTCAGCTCCTTCATGATGGCCGGAACACCGCCCGCCATGTAAAGCTGCTCAATGTGGTGCGGGCCTGCCGGAGCCAGATGGCAGATGTTCGGCACCTTGCCAGACAGTTCGTTCAGGGTCTCAAGCTGCAGCGGAACGCCTGCTTCATTTGCGATTGCCAGCAGGTGTAGAACCGAGTTGGTCGAGCAGCCGATCGCCATCTCACAGGTCAGCGCGTTGCGGAATGCTGCCGGTGTGAGGATGTCGCGCGGCTTGATGTCCTTCTCGATCAGCTCCATGATCTTCATGCCGGCGTGCTTTGCCAGATGAATACGGGCAGCCGAAACCGCCGGGGTCGTGCCGTTGCCCGGCAGCGCCATGCCGATGGCCTCGGACAGGCAGTTCATCGAGTTTGCGGTGTACATGCCTGCACACGAGCCGCAGCCCGGGCAGGAATTGCACTCGGCCTCGTAGAACGTTGCCTCGTCCATCATGCCGGCCTTGTAAGCGCCGACCGCCTCGAAGGTCTTGGACAGAGATACCTCCTCACCGCCGAAATGGCCTGCCAGCATCGGACCGCCGGAAACCAGAATGGACGGAATGTTCAGACGAGCGGCAGCCATCAGCATGCCGGGCACGATCTTGTCGCAGTTCGGGATGAGCACCAGACCGTCCAGCTGGTGCGCCTGTGCCAGCGTCTCTACGCTGTCCGCGATCAGCTCACGGCTTGCCAGCGAATACTTCATGCCGATGTGACCCATGGCAATGCCGTCGCATACGCCGATGGCCGGAACGAGCACCGGCGTACCGCCTGCCATGCGAACGCCTGCCTTAACCGCATCCGCGATCTTATCGAGGTTGATGTGGCCCGGAATGATCTCGGAATACGCCGAAACCACGCCGATGATCGGCTGTCTGATCTCCTCGTCGGTCATACCGCAGGCGCGCAGCAGCGAACGGTTCGGCATACGCTCGGGTCCTGCGGTGATGTTATCACTTCTTCTCACAGGGAATTCCTCCTTTGAAAGCAGTCCAGCAGACTGCCTGATAGAAAAAACAGGCGGACGGGATAGTCCGTCCGCCCGTTCGGGGTAGTAAAATTTACACTTTTGCACCAATTTTGCCTTTCCGTAACCGCAGCCGAACGGCTGCGGCATAAAACAGGTGTACGAAGTGCGCCGTAAAAACGCGGGGCGTGTACCTGCGTTTTTACACCCCGACCCAGCCGCCGTGGGCGGCGTCATTCGGGTATCAAATCATGGTTTCTACGGAACCATGATTTGTATATAGGGGGCTTATGAAGCCCCCTATAAAAAGTAAGCACAAGCGCAGCTTTACTTACTTTTTGAGCCAGCTCATCATGCCGCGCAGCTTCTTGCCGGTCTCCTCAAGCTCGGTGTCTGCTTCCAGAGCACGGGTAGCGAGGAACTTGGCACGACCGCCTGCACGGTTCTCCTGAATCCACTCGGATGCAAAGGTACCGTCCTGGATCTCGCGCAGGATCTTCTTCATCTCCTTGCGGGTCTCCTCGGTGATGATGCGCTTGCCGGTGCGGTAATCACCGTACTCAGCGGTGTCGGAGATGGAGTAACGCATCTTAGCGAAGCCGCCCTCGTTGATCAGGTCAACGATCAGCTTCATCTCGTGAACGCACTCGAAGTAAGCGTTCTCCGGAGCGTAGCCAGCCTCAACCAGAGTCTCAAAGCCAGCCTTCATCAGCTCGCAAACGCCGCCGCAGAGGACAGCCTGCTCACCGAACAGGTCGGTCTCGGTCTCGGTCTTGAAGGTGGACTCGAGGATGCCGGCACGGCCGCCGCCGATACCGCAAGCGTATGCCAGAGCGATATCCATAGCCTTGCCGGAAGCGTCCTGATATACGCAAGCCAGATCCGGAACACCCTGACCCTCCTCGTATGCACGACGAACGATGTGACCCGGGCCCTTCGGAGCAACCATGATAACGTCAACGTCAGCCGGCGGAACGATCTGCTTGAAGTGGATGTTGAAGCCGTGCGCGAAAGCCAGTACGTTGCCCGGCTTCAGGTTCGGAGCGATAACGTCCTTGTAGATGTCAGCCTGCTTCTCATCCGGGGTCAGCATCATGATGATGTCGCCTGCTGCTGCTGCCTCAGCCGGAGTCATAACCTCCAGACCGTAGTCCTTCGCCTTCTTCTCGTGCTTGGAGCCCGGGCGCAGACCAACTACAACATGTACACCGGAATCCTTCAGGTTCATTGCGTGAGCATGACCCTGGGAACCAAAGCCGATGATTGCAACGGTCTTGCCGTCGAGCAGAGACAGGTTGCAGTCTGCGTCATAAAACATCTTTACCATTTTTATTTCCTCCTAAAAATTTATAAAGAGTCAATTATATGAATCAGCAGTCAGTAATCAGTGATTGCAAGGGGCTTCCTCCCCGGTTATGAAACATTTCTCCGGCGCGGCAGCGCTTTTCATTCCCAATTTCTAACTCCTAATTAACCAAGATTATTTTTCGATTGCCGTAACGCCCGAACGGCTCATCTCGAGAATCTTAAAGTTCGAGATAACGTCGAGGAAGGCATCGATGCGGCTCGGCACTTCGGACAGCTCGATGATGATCTCGCTCTCCTGTGTTTCTACGACCCGTGCGCCGTACAGGTCGCACAACTGCCGGATATCGTTTCGGACGCTCACGTCCGGCGTATGCAGCTTGACGAATACCAGCTCGCTGCAGCACGAGCTGTCTTCTTCGAGGTGTACAACGTGCATGACCTCTTCCAGCTTTGCCAGCTGCTTCATGATCTGCTCAAGCACCATATGGTCGCCCTGCACGATGATAGACATGCAGGAAACCTTCGGATCAGTCGTGGCCGAAACGGTCAGCGAGTCGATGTTGTAGCCGCGGCGGCCAAACAGGCTGGATACGCGTGCCAGAACACCGGCGTTGTTCTGTACGGTGACAGAAAGGATATACTTTTCCATGATTTCTCCTTCCTTATTCCGTTACAAGATCGTCAACCGTGCCGCCTGCCGGAATCATCGGCAGGACGCGCTCGTCCTTGTCGATCTGTGCATCGATCAGCACAGGACCGGTTCGCTTCATCGCTTCCCGCAGCGCGTCGCGCAGCTCGGCGATATTGGAAACACGGAAGCCGCGTGCGCCGAAGGCGTCGGCCAGCTTGACGTAATCTGTCTTGCGGTGCGGGTCGGTCTGCGAGTAGCGACCGCCATAGAACATGGTCTGCCACTGACGCACGTTGCCGAGCACGCGGTTATTCATAATGATCGTGATCACCGGCAGGTTATAGGAAACCGCGGTGCAGATCTCGTTAAGGTTCATGTGGAACGAGCCGTCGCCCGTGATGTGGACAACCGTTCTGTCCGGGAAGGCCACCTGTGCGCCGAGAGCCGCGCCGTAGCCGAAGCCCATCGTACCCAGACCGCCGGACGTCAGGAACTGACGAACGTGCTTGCGGCCGTTGTACTGCGCGCTCCAAAGCTGGTGCTGACCAACGTCGGTTGCGATGATGGTATCCTCCGGGGTCTCCTCCGCAACCGTGCGGAGCAGCTGGTGCGGATGGATAACGCTCTCATCGTCCTTCGGCACATAGTCGAGCTTTGTCTGCCATTCGGTAATCTGCGCGCGCCATGCGTCGTGCTTTGCCTCCTTGATATACGGCATAACCTTTTCGAGGAAGGTCTCCGCATCGGAAACAATGGCATAGTCAACGCCGATGTTCTTATTGATCTCTGCGTTGTCAATGTCAACGTGGATAACCTTCGCCGACGGTGCAAAACGCTTGGTGTTGGTCGCAACGCGGTCGGAGAAGCGGGCGCCGATGCAGACCAGCAGGTCACAGCGCTCAACCGCCCATGCGGCAGAAACCGTACCGTGCATGCCGATCATGCCGAGGCTGAGCGGCTCGGTATCCGGGATGCAGCCGATGGCCATCATGGTGTGCGCCGACGGAATATCCGCCTTGCGCTGCAGCTGCAGCAGCATGTCGCCTGCGTCAGAGGTTTCAACACCGCCGCCGTAATAGATCATCGGACGCTCGGAGGCGGCAATCATATCCGCTACGGTCTGCAGCTCCTCGTCCGAAATCTCGTAGGTCTCGTTGATCTCGACCTTGCCCTTCGGGATAAACTCGCACTGTGCCGAGGTAATATCCTTCGGGATGTCGATCAGCACCGGACCCGGACGTCCGGAAGCAGCAATGCGGAACGCATCGCGCACGGTGTCAGCGAGTTCGTCAACATCACGGACAACGAAATTGTGCTTGGTGATTGGCATGGTGATACCGGCAATGTAAACCTCCTGAAAGGAGTCGCGGCCGATGAGGCTGGTGCCGACGTTGCCGGTAATGGCAACCATCGGGATGGAATCCATATACGCGGTAGCAATACCGGTTACGAGGTTGGTCGCACCCGGTCCGCTCGTTGCCAGGCAGACACCTACCTTGCCGGTCACACGGGCGTAGCCGTCCGCTGCGTGTGCCGCGCCCTGTTCGTGCGCGGTCAGGATATGTCGAATGCGGTCGCTGTTTTTGTAAAGTGCGTCATAGATGTTCAAAACCGCACCGCCGGGATAACCGAAAATGGTATCAACTCCCTGCTCTACAAGTGCGTCGATCAGAATCTCTGCGCCGTTCTTTACCATTGCGAATCCGCCTCCTTTCTCTCATTTCAACATAACATACATACTTATGCAGCAGCCGGATAACGATTGCCGCAAGATACCGTATAAATAAAAAAGCCCTTGTCTCACAAAGAGACAAAGACCAAAAACTCTGCGGTACCACTCTTTTTGCCACACTGCCCTATTCGGCGGCATGACCACTCACCCGATCGTTTAACGCAGATCATGCGGGATAACTTACACTGAACCCTGTTTCATTTCATTTCAGCAATCCGGCTCCCGGAGGACTTTCGCACTTTCCGTTTCCCACTGTCTTACACCAGCCGACAGCTCTCTATCATGGGTTCGGGACGCTACTTTTCCGTTCGCAGCCTGTATCTTTTTGAATGTAGTTTATATTATAAAGGCGTTTTCTCAGAATGTCAACGTCTTTCCGACTGCAAATATGCGAAAACTGTCGTGCATATTTCTTTGTTTTTTCGCCATACTACACAATGCCAAACATATACAGTTTTTACTCCGGTAAACTGTGCGATTTTCATAAGCAAAGGAGGTGCGGGCGTATGGCAGTGCCGCTGCTGCGCACGCTGATTTTATACTGCGCGGTCATCTGCGCCGTGCGGCTGATGGGCAAACGGCAGATCGGCGAACTGGACCCGTCCGAGCTGGTCGTTACCATTCTGGTATCCGATCTGGCGGCTGTGCCCATGCAGGATTTAGGGATTCCTCTGCTCTCCGGTCTGGTGCCGATCGCTACGCTCGTGGTGCTCGAGATTTTCCTCAGCTTCGCCGCACTCAAAAGCCGCAGATTCCGGCGGCTGCTGAACGGTCAGCCGGCCATCATCATCCGCAAGGGACAGCTCGATATTGACAAGCTGCGGCAAATGCGGCTGACGACCGACGAGGTGATAGAGACACTCCGCAAACAGAACGTTGCAGCCGTGTCCGATGTGAAATACGGCGTCATCGAGCCGGACGGCACGCTGACGGTTATCCTCAAGCAGCCGCAGCAGCCGGTCACGGCGGAAATGCTCGGCATTACGCCCAAGGATACCGGTCTGCCGCTTGTAGTCGTGTCGGACGGCAAGGTGGTTCCGCGCTCGCTCGAGCTGCTGCACCTCTCCCCTGCAGATATCGAGCGGCGGCTGAAAAACCAGAGTATCGCGGTCGAGGACGTGTTCCTGATGACGCTTGACGACTGCGGCAACACGTTCCTGCAGAAAAAGGAGGGCCGCGCATGAAGCGATTGCTGACGGCTGCCGTGCTGTGTGCCGTGCTCATTCTCGGCAGTGTGTGGAGCGTAAAAGCCGTGGATAACACGGCACAGGCGGTCGCCCTCGACGTAGAGAACGACCGCCTGAACGAAGCGCGGGAGACATGGGACGCAGCACAGACCCTGCTCGGCGCTCTGCTGCTGCACAGCGAGATTGATCAGGCTGACCGGCTGTTTGACCGCGTGCTTGCCGCGCAGCAAAACGGCTTGACGGACGAATTGGCGCTCGACCGTGCTGAGCTGCTCGCTCAACTGAGACATTTGCCGGAGGTGCAGCGTCCGACGCTTAAAAATCTGTTTTAGCGGTATTCACGCACCTGCACTGACAGACCGTCCGGATCGTAAACGTAGAAATAGCGCGCGTCCGGCTCCGGCTGACGGATATCGGACGGATTCATGCCATGCAGGACGGCACGCTCATGTGCGCTGGCGATATCCTCCGTACCGAAGCAGAGGAACATACCGGACGCCTTGACGGTCTCGCCCTCCGGCATGCCGATCAGCTCCAGCTGGGTTTCGCCGGAGGCGTTCTGCAGGTAGGCAATGCTGCCGCCGTTCGCGGAGAACTGCGTGTGGATCTTGAGTTCGATGAGCGTCTGGTAAAAATGCAGCGATTTTTCGAAATCGCGCACGCGGAGCGCTAAATGGTGGATGTGCATAGCAGGCACCTCGTTTCGTTGTTTTGTTTTATTGTATAAAACTCTGCGACAGGCTGTCAATAGGAAAGTTTCTGCTGAAATGGTGATTTGTGGCTTACGAAGCAAGCGGAGTCCTGCCTGCCCGTCAGAGCGAACCCGCCTACGGCAGTTCGTGTTCCCCAGTCATCCGATGCAGGAAAAAGGAGCCGTCCGGACGGCTCCCATATCCCCGGACAAGCAGTAAAATTCCCTCTTGACATTCCGCAATCACCGACTACAATATTACTTAGGAAACGAAGTAATTAAACGAGGTGATTTCATGGATACCGGGCGGCTTATCAACAAGCTATCCAACTGCCTGCGCCGCCGATCAGCGGAAACGCAAAAGCGCATTCATATCAGCGGCACCAAAGGTCAGATTCTCAACTATATTTTGATAGAAAGTCAAAAACACCCGCTCGTACAGCGCGACGTCGAGCAGGAATTTGGCCTACGGCCTTCCACCGCAACCGAAATGCTGCAGGCCCTGCAGGCCGCCGATCTCATCCGCCGCGAACCCGATCCTGCGGACGCACGGCGCAAGTGCATTGTCTGCACCGCAAAAGCCGAAGCCTTCCGTCCCGCCTGCCTGCAGGAGATTACGGAGACCGAAGCCATGCTGCTCCGCGGCATCTCGCCCGAGGAGCGGGACACATTCATGCGGATCGGGCTGAAAATGCTTTCAAATTTTGAAAAAACCGATTAACCCTTACCGCAGGGCGGGCTGCCCTGCCGCTTCGATGGAAACAATCGTTAAATTTCCAAAGCAAGGAACGTGAACAATTTGGATAATGATACTCTTCTCGGCAAAGCGCCGATACCTCGTGCAGTAGCCGCAATGGCGATTCCAAGCGTCATCAGCAGCCTTGTCACCGTGGTGTACAACATGGCGGACACCTTTTTCGTCGGACAGACCGGCGATGCCCTGCAGGTAGCCGCCGTCAGCCTGACCAACCCGATCTTCATCTTGCTGATGGCGTTCGCCAACATGTTCGGCATGGGCGGCAGTGCGATCATCTCGGTCGCGCTCGGCGAGAACAATCACCAAAGCGTGAAGAAAACCTCCTCGTTCATCTCATGGGCGAGCTTGGTCATCGGCGCAGCGTTTGCCGCCGTACTGCTGTGCTTCACCGCGCCCATCCTGCACCTGTTCGGCGCGGATGCAAGCACATTTGAGTTTGCCCGCGGCTACACGGTTTACATCGCGTTCGGCGCACCGTTCGTCATCTGGTCGGCGGCAGCCAGCTTCGTTGTGCGTGCGGAAGGCGCGAGCAAGGAGGCCATGATCGGCAGCATGATCGGCACAATTGCGAACATCGTACTCGACCCGGTTTTCGTCTCCGGTCTGGAACAGGGCGCGGCAGGCGCAGCCATTGCAACCACCATCGGCAATATGCTTGCGGCGCTGTACTACCTGTGGTATTTTCTCAAAAAGTCGCGGCGGTTTTCGCTTGCGCCGAAGGACGCGCTCTGCGGCACGCACATTGCCGTGCGCGTGTGCTCTGCCGGCTTCCCGACCGCCATTTTCTCCGCGCTGATGTGTGTTTCAACCATTGTACTCAACCTGATTCTGGTCGCCTACGGCAACGCGCCGGTTGCGGCGATCGGCATCGTGTTCAAAGCGAATATGTTCATCACCTTCCTGCAAATGGGCCTTGCAAACGGTGTACAGCCGATTTTCGGTTACAGCTACGGTGCGGGTGATATCAAGCGTTTTGCCGATACCGAGCGTTTTACCAAGCTGTGCTGCTTTGTTGTCGGATTGGCGGCAACCGCGCTCTATTTCTTCCTGCGCAAGCCGATCATCGGCCTGTTCGTGGACGACAGCGGCGTTATTACATACGGCGTGCAGATGCTGATTTCCTACATGCTGTCCGGCCCGTTCATCGGCTTTCTGTTCGTCAATATGAACTGCATGCAGTCGGTCGGACGCGCCCTTCCTGCTACCGTGCTGTCCGTGCTGCGGCAGGGTCTGCTGCTCATTCCCCTGCTGTATCTGCTGAATGTCATTGCAGGTCTGAATGGCGTTATTTACGGACAATCCATCACGGATTATATCACCATCATCCTGTCGTGCGTGGTTTGGCGAAGGATTCGGTGTGGATTGGAACAGCGTACCTAATAGAAAACCATACAACAAAAGAGGTCTGCAATGCAGACCTCTTTTCAGTTTGTCAAAAAAGTATTATTTTAATTTTTACGCTTCGTACGGCAGCACGCATAAAATAGAATTTGCGAAGCAAATTCATAAAAAGTCGGGGCGTGTACCTGACTTTTTATACAAGGGAAGAAAAAATGTGCCCGTTAGGGCGCGGTTTTTCTTCAGTATTCGCTCGAAAACGTGGTTTCGAGCGAGAGGCTGCTCGGAAAACGATAGTTTTTCGACAGCCTCACAAAAGGCGCCTTTTTAGGCGCCTTTTGTCTTTTACAGTCTTTTTCCCTTGCAATCGCAACGACAAATGAAAAATGCACTCACATTTCATTTTTCATTATCATTTTTTCGGGTTGCCGCTGTCGAACGGCTCATCAAAGTGATAGTGCATCAGCCAGCCTGCGTCAAACTGCGCGGCGTACTGTCCGGCAAGAGCGGCGGCACGAATACGCGCCAGGCCGAACAGTTCCAGTACGGAATCCGTGCGGATTTCGTCCGGTTTCCACAGGTTATGCCACGGCTGATGAGCCAGATTGAGCGCATCCCACATCGGACGCTCGAGCTTCATGTGACCGGTGAGCAGGGCGCCCCGACCGAGCAGGGCTTCCGCCTTTTTCGCTCCGCGATAGACGGCGCGGCTCTCCGAATAGAGAAAACTCTCCCATGAAGTCATTTCCGCGAACGAACGGCGCAACTCATGCGTGGAAACATCGGCTCCGTACACGGTTTTGAGCACCGCGTGCAGCACAACCGACAGCACCGCCTGCTCGACTGGTGACAGCTGATAGCGTTCCTCCGGATCGAACTCGGTGATGGGACGGTGGCATGCGCGTTCATAGAGCAGATAGTCAATGTCGCTTTCAATACGGCTGTGCACCGCCGACGCGGACAGCTTCGGATTTTCGGTGCAGAACTGCACCTGCCGGCAGTAAACGTAGGGATGAATCTCACTGTCGAGCGCATAATGGCACACGAAGCCGTAGAAATAGGCCGCTGCGATCTCCTGCGCGTCGCCGCTCAGGTCGCGCACCGCACGCGAGAGCGCCGCAAACAGCTCGTCCGTTTTCTCCGAGTGCATGCGGTTGCCCAGCTTGTGCAGCGGACTGCCGAGCAGGATTTTCCGGTAAAACAGCGGGTCCGGTCCCTGACAGCCCCAGAAAAAGCATGCCGGACGGCACGCCGCTGCCCGCTGCGCCGGTGCGGGAAACACCGTCAGCGCCTGCCTGCCAAATAGATGATGCGATACAAAATCCGCCATACTGTTTTCCTCCTCGCTGTGCTTTTCTTTAGATGACTACAGTATACCACGAAATCCGACTTTCTGCAAAGCATGAGAAACGCGCCCACCGGTAATCAGTGAGCGCGTCCTCAAACGGATTTGCAGGTAATACCACACCATTAGGCAAGAGCGATTTGCGAGTAAATTTTGCGTACTGACGCGCCGCAGTTCTAATTGTGCGACAATGCCTTTACTTTTCTGCCATATGGCGGCCGAACGAGGTCGAATGCATCGCCTTCTGCAGCGCCGGCAGAAGCGCCATTGCAACAACTACCGCGATAATGATATTCGGAGGCGAGGTCATCAGCTTCGGAATATTGGCCACAAAAGCCGGAACCAGAGCACTGCCGCCGATCATCAGCTCAATAATGCCCTTGAGCATGTACAGCAGCGACGAGAACACCGCACCTGCAAGGCACGCCACGAGGTTGCGCGCAAACTTCTTTGCGGCAGCGGCACCAGCGTAAGCGATCACGCCGCACAGCCACGCCATCAGGAAGAAACGCAGAAAGGTGATCCACGCCTCCGGTGCGTACTCCGGCGTCATCAGGTCGAAGATCATCGAGCCGATACCGGCTGCAAGACCGCCGCGAACCGGTCCGAGCAGCAGGCCGCACAGCAGCACGAACGCGTTTGCGAGCTTGATCATGGTGGTGCCTGTCGGCGTCGGAATGCGGATGGACAGGAACATGGTAACAACGAATACTACTGCCGCCATCAGACCGATCATCACGATGTCGTACAGCGAAAACGCTTTCTTCTTGGATTCCATCAAAAATCCCCCTAATCTGATATGTTTTATTTATCATACCGCGAATATGGTCTGTCGAAAATGGTCAGTTCGCATTTATTTTACAGGGTCAGATGGATAATCCCGGAACGGCTGGGCAAACTACGCGTACAGAAAGGGGAACCTTGCATGAAACTGGATAAACAAACCTATCAACAGCTGCTCGAACGCAAAAGTCCGAATTCGCCGCTGTGGCGCGACTGCCTGCTGGCGTTTCTTATCGGCGGTGCGATCTGTACGACCGGCGAGGGGGTGCGGCAGCTGTGGCTCTCCCGCGGACTGGATACCGAGGACACAGCCGCCGCGACCGCCATCACGATGGTGTTTCTCGGTGCCCTGCTCACCTGTCTGCATTTGTACGAAAAGCTTGCAAAATATGCGGGAGCAGGCACGATTGTGCCGATCACCGGCTTTGCAAATGCCATTGTTTCTCCGGCGATGGAGTTCAAAAGCGAGGGGCTTATCCTCGGTCTGGGCGCAAAGCTGTTCGTTATCGCGGGACCGGTGCTGGTGTACGGCATTTCGGCAAGCGTCATCTACGGTCTCATTCTATTTTTGACAGGAGGCGGTTCGGTATGATAAAGCGCATCGGCAAGCGCACGCTTGCGCTCGAAAACCGGCCGTATCTGCTCGGACACGCGGCGGCAGTCGGCAAAAAAGAGGGCGAAGGCCCGCTCGGTGAGCGGTTTGACTATGTGGCGAAGAATGACCGGATGGGACAGCGCTCGTGGGAGCTGGCGGAGAGTGAGCTGCAAAAGACCGCCATCCGGCTTGCGCTGCGCAAAGCCACCCTGCCCGAGCGTTCGCTCGACCTGATCCTTGCAGGCGACCTGCTCAACCAGTGCATCGGCTCGTTTTTAGCGTCCATGCACGCGAATGTGCCCTATCTCGGGCAGTACGGTGCATGCTCGACGATGGCACAGGGTCTTGCGCTCGGCGGCTGTCTGGTCGAGAGCGGCGCGGCAGACCGCCTGCTTGCGGCAGCATCCTCGCATTTCTGCTCGGCAGAGCGGCAGTACCGTTTTCCGCTGGCCTACGGCGGGCAGCGCACGCCAACCGCACAATGGACGACTACTGCGGCAGGCGCGGCTATTCTCGGCAGTGAGCCGGTGCCGAACGGCGCGGAGCCGTGCGATGTGCGCGTGACGCATGTCCTGTTCGGCAAAATGGTCGAAATGGGCGTCAAGGACGCGGCCAACATGGGTGCGGCGATGGCGCCCGAAGATGTAAATTTAGACCCATACATTTTTCGGCGCGCTGAGCGCTGTGTTTTGCATAAAATCTGCTGTTATCAGAACCATTCATTGGTATCCCCGTCCGAACGAACAAAAACAGACAATCCCCCTGATACCGGGCCGGCATCAAGGGGGATTTTATCTGCGCAAATGCTTTTCTTATCCAAACACCGCAGAGGCGAGCGGATAGGCCGCAACAAGGCAGGCCGCAAGGGACAGCACAAGGAACACGAGGTTCGCCTTGAGCACACCGCGGACCGTCACATGCCCCGGTCCGAAGATGAGCAGTGCCGGCGCGCACGCGGACGGCGTCAGAGATGCCATAGATGCTGCGACACCGATAACAGCGGCAAACGCTCCCAGATGCATGTTGGAACCGGAGAGCAGCGCCAGACCGATATTGAAGAACAGCACCATCGTCACCACATTAGAGCAAAAATTACTTGTTCTTATTCTTAATGTACTCGTCCATCGCAGCCGCAGCGCGCTTGCCTGCGCCCATGGCGAGGATAACGGTAGCCGCACCGGTAACAGCGTCGCCGCCGGCGAATACGCCGTCCTTGGAGGTGATGCCGTGCTCGTCATCAGCAACAATGCAGCCCTTGCGGTTGGTATCCAGACCCGGAGTCGTGTGACGGATCAGCGGGTTCGGGCTGGTGCCAATCGCCGCGATGACACAATCGAGGTCGAGCACAAACTCGCTGCCCTCGACCGGAATCGGACGGCGGCGGCCGGATGCGTCAGGCTCGCCCAGCTCCATCTGCTGGCACTTGAGGCCGGTGACGTTGAAGTTCTCGTCAGACAGCACCTCGAGCGGCGCGGTCAGGAACTTGAATACAACGCCCTCTTCCTTCGCGTGGTGAATCTCCTCGAGACGAGCCGGAAGCTCCTTCTCAGAACGGCGGTATACGATGTAGACCTCTTCCGCGCCCATGCGCTTTGCACAGCGGGCAGCATCCATTGCTACGTTGCCGCCGCCGACAACAGCGACCTTCTTGGCGTGGTAGATCGGGGTGTCAGAGTTCTCCTTGTACGCCTTCATCAGATTGATGCGGGTCAGGTACTCGTTTGCGGAGTAAACGCCGTTTGCGTTCTCGCCCGGAACGCCGATAAAGGTCGGCAGACCGGCACCGGAGCCAACAAAAATTGCCTCGTAACCGTCACCGAACAGCTCGTCAATGGTCTCAGAACGACCTACAACGAAGTTCAGAACAAACTCAACACCGAGGTCCTTCAGCGTGTCGATCTCCTTCTGCACGATAGCCTTCGGCAGACGGAACTCCGGAATGCCGTACATGAGTACGCCGCCGGCGGTGTGCAGTGCCTCGAAAACGGTAACTTCGTAACCCATACGAGCCAGATCGCCTGCACAGGTCAGACCGGCCGGGCCTGCACCAACGATGGCAACCTTGTGACCGTTGGACTCCGGCTTTACTGCCTTTTCGGTGCTGTTTTCGCGCGCATAGTCGGCTACAAAGCGCTCCAGACGGCCGATTGCTACAGCCTCGCCCTTGATGCCGCGTACGCAGTGGCACTCGCACTGGCTCTCCTGCGGGCATACACGGCCGCAGACAGCCGGCAGTGCGGAGGTTTCCTTGATCTTCGCGGCGGCTTCGAGGAACTTGCCCTCTGCAACCAGAGAGATGAACTCCGGAATCTTGACCTGTACCGGGCAGCCGGTCATGCAGGGCTTGTTCTTGCAGTTCAGGCAGCGCTGTGCTTCCTCGACCGCCATTTCGGCGGTGTAGCCGAGCGTTACCTCTTCAAAGTTCTTATTGCGGACGTCCGGCGCCTGCTCGGGCATCGGGCACTTGTTCGGATTCATATTCGGCATGTTACTTGACCTCCTTCTTGAACAGATTGCAATGCTCCTCGCGGCGCTCTACCGCCGCGCGCTCCTGTGCCTTGTACATGGCACCGCGGCGCATTGCACTGTCAAAATCAACGAGGTGACCGTCGAAATCCGGGCCGTCTACGCACGCGAACTTGGTCTCGCCGCCAACGGTAAGACGGCAGCCGCCGCACATGCCGGTACCGTCAACCATGATGGTATTCATGGAAACGATGGTCTTAATGCCGTACGGACGGGTGGTCTCGCAGACAAACTTCATCATGATCATCGGGCCGATGGCGATTACGGCATCGTACTGGTTGCCCGCGTCAATCAGCTCCTTGAGCACCTGCGTAACCAGAGCCTTGCGGCCGTTCGAGCCGTCATCGGTCACGATGTGCAGGTTGGTGCAGGCGTTCTTCATCTCTTCCTCGAGGATGATGATGTCTTTGCTGCGGAAACCGGCGATCAGGTCAACCTCAGCGCCCATTTCGTGCAGCTTCTTGGCCTGCGGATATGCGATCGCGCAGCCCAGACCGCCGCCGACAACAGCGACCTTCTTGAGACCCTCGAGCTCGCTCTCCTTGCCGAGCGGACCGACAAAATCATGCAGGCAGTCGCCCTCGTTCAGCGCGCCGAGCGCCATCGTCGTTGCGCCGACCTCCTGGAAAATGATCGTGACGGAACCCTTTTCGCGGTCAAAATCTGCGATCGTGAGCGGAATACGCTCGCCTTCTGCGCTGACACGCAGGATGATGAACTGACCCGGCTCTGCCTTGCGGGCAACGTGCGGT
>NZ_CDRQNY010000032.1:0-18659 GCF_977037065.1 Butyricicoccus sp.
TTGAAGCTCTTTAACTTGGTGCGGATGGGGGGACTTGAACCCCCACGTCCTTGCGAACACTAGCACCTGAAGCTAGCGCGTCTGCCATTCCGCCACATCCGCATATTTTGTTGTTGAAAGAAGGTGGTGCGAGTGACGGGACTTGAACCCGTACGTCGATCGACACACGCCCCTCAAACGTGCCTGTCTACCAGTTCCAGCACACTCGCATTCTGTTCTCATCGAGTCGCCTCACTGTCAGCGACAAGAATTATTATATCCATGTGAACGCTAAATGTCAACACCTTTTTTCAAATTTTCTTGAAAAAATTCAAAACGCGAAAAACAGACGATTTCTCTGCCACGCGGAACAGTTTGTGTGTTACAATAGAAGCAGTCAGAAAATTCACAACAAAAAGGAGGAAGACTTCAGTGCTTTCTAAAAAAAGTAAGGCAATCGGTTTTATCATTATGTCCGCGTTCGGTTTTGCGATGATGGCGGCATTCATACGTCTGGCGGGGGATCTGCCGTTCACGCAGAAAACCTTTTTCCGCAATCTGGTCGCGGTGGCAGTGGCCGCCGTGGTGCTGTGCCGCGAAAAGGTTGGTTTTAAGTGGGAAAAGGGCAACCTGCCACTGCTCATCATACGCGCAACCTGCGGCACACTCGGCATTTTCTGCAATTACTACGCTATTGACCATCTTGTACTGGCAGATGCAAACATTCTTAATAAAATGTCGCCGTTTTTCGCTATCATCTTTTCGCTCATTCTGCTGAAGGAGCGGGCCAGCGTATTTCAGTACGCGGCGGTGCTTGCGGCATTCGGCAGCAGTATGCTGATTATCAAGCCGGGTTTTTCCTCGGCAACCTTCCCGGCAATTATCGGCCTGCTGGGTGGCATGGGTGCAGGCGCGGCCTACACCTGTGTGCGCGCACTCAGCCGGAAAGGTGAAAAGAGCGCCCGCATCGTGTTCTTCTTCTCGATGTTCTCCACACTGGTATGCGTACCGTTTATGATCACGGACTACCACCCAATGACATGGGGACAGTTCTTCTGTCTGATCGGCGCAGGTGCGTCAGCCGCGCTCGGACAGTTCGGCGTAACGCTCGCATACGCCAACGCACCGGCCAAGGAGATTTCGGTGTTCGACTACACGCAGGTCATCTTCTCGGCTGTCCTCGGCTTTTTCCTGTTCGGTCAGCTGCCGGACGGCTGGAGCGTCCTCGGCTATCTGCTGATCTGCGGCATTTCGGTCGCGGTGTTCTTCTACAACCGCAATCTGGAGCGCAAGGGACAGTAATATGATCGAGTACGAACTGGTTCGCTCCAAACGCAAGACGCTTGCCGTGCAGGTGACGCGCGAGGGGCGTGTGATCGTTCGTGCGCCGCTGCGGCTGGCAAAATACCGTATTGAACGGTTTGTCGCGGAGCATGCGGATTGGATAGCCCGCGTACTTGCCGATCAGCAGTCCCGCCGTGCGGCACATCCGGAGCCGGATGCGACCAAGCAGGCTGAGCTTATCCGCCGAGCGAAAATAGAGCTGCCGCCCAAGGTGCAGCATTACGCAAAACTGATGAACCTGTACCCGGCCGGACTGAAGATCACCTCAGCGAGAACACGGTTCGGCTCGTGCAGCGGCAAAAACAGTATTTGCTTCTCATGGCGGTTGATGGACTATCCTGGATCCGCTATCGACTATGTGGTGGTGCATGAACTGGCGCACATTGCACATAAAAACCATGGACCGCAGTTCTGGGCGCTGGTGGAGCGCTATTTACCCGATTATCGTGCGCGGCGTGCCATGCTGCGCGAATGAGAACAGGAAACGAGTATGAATATGACGAATCAATACAAAATTCTGGCATTGGATTTAGATGGAACGCTGCTGGATGCGCAGAGCCGCATCACGCCGGAGAACGCCCGCGCGGTACGCATGGCGCAGCAGGCGGGCGTGCAGATCGTGCTGTGTACCGGACGCAACGTGCGCGAGGTGCGCCGCTTCAGCGAACAGCTGGAAGCCGCACCGGACTGGCTCGTCACCGCAAACGGTGCGGCAGTGCAGCATCCGGACGACAGGGAACCGGCGTTTTTCGACGGCCTGAGCACAGAAATGGTGGACATTATCCTGGACGAGTGCGCCGCCATTGACACCGACCCATGCCTGTATACCACACAGGATTTGTACTACGGACATGCCTTCCGGCATTTTCTCGAGAATCTGCAGCGGCGCGGACGGGTTGTCATGGACGAAGCCGACGAGGGCTATCATTTTGTCGAGGACGGGAATGCGTGGCGCGAGGTGATCGCGCGCGAGTCGCGCCCGTTCACCAAGGCGATTCTTTATCACGATGACCCGAATGCGATTGCGCCGTTGACAGCAGCACTCGATAAATACGGCATTTTCGAGCTGGCACCGTCCGTCATGTACGGCGGAGAGCTGCGCAATGTCGAGGTCAACCGCGTGGGTGTGCACAAGGGACGCGGACTGGAATGGCTGGCACATCACCTTGGCTGCACACTGGCCAACGTCATCGCCATCGGTGACAGCGAAAACGATCTGACCATGCTGCAGATGGCCGGTCTGGGGGTTGCCATGGCAAACAGCGAGCCGTGCATCCGCGAAGCAGCGGACGTTATCACCGGAAGTAATGCGGAAAACGGTGTCGCACAGGCGATTTACCGACATATTCTGGGGGATGAACGATGAAAAAAGTAGTGGCAATCGGCGAACTGCTTATTGATTTCGTGCCGCAGCAGCGCGGCTGTGCACTTGATGAGGTCGTGCAGTTTGAGCGTGTCGCGGGCGGTGCGCCGGCCAATGTGGCAACCGCAGTGGCGCGTCTCGGCGGCAGAGCGCAGATGATTTCGCAGGTGGGAGAGGACGCATTCGGTACGCACATTCTCAAAACGCTGCACACAAACGGCGTGAACATCTCAACGGTGTTCCGCACCGGACGGGCGAATACCGCGCTGGCGTTTGTTTCGCTTGATAAGAACGGCAACCGCGAATTTGCCTTCTACCGCAATCCCTCGGCAGACCTGTTTCTCGATGAAGCACAGATCACGCCGGATATTTTCGCGGACTGTGCCGTGCTGCACTTCTGCTCGGTCGATCTGGTGGATGCACCTGTCAAGCAGGCACATCGCAAGGCCATCCGGCTGGCAAAGGACGCAGGCGCGTTCCTCTCGTTCGACCCGAACGTGCGCCTGCCACTATGGGACAGCCCGGAAAGCTGTCAGGCAGCAATTCGTGAATTTCTGCCGTGTGCAGACCTCGTGAAGCTATCGGATGATGAAGTTGAATTCTGCACCGGCTGCAAAACCGAGAGGAAAGCGGCAGAACTTCTGTTTTCGCAGGGCTGCAGGTTGCTGCTTGTGACACGCGGAGCAGACGGCGCGGCAGTCTACACGCCGAACGCGAGCGCCGAGACCGAAGCGCTGCCGGTGGCGGTCGCGGATACCACCGGAGCGGGCGATTCATTCGTCGGGTCGTTCCTGTATCAGCTTACCCGCGACGGTGTGACAGCGGAAACGCTCGCTGACATCCCGCAGGAGAAACTTGCGGATTATCTGACATTTTCGTCCGAATGTTCGGCGTATACCGTGCAGCATAAGGGCGCGGTTATGCCAACGGAAGAAGACTTGAGAATGGGAAATGGAGAATGAATGTGTCCGCCCACAGGGCGGCAATTCAATAATGCGCTTTGCGCGTAACCGCGGTTCTCGGTTATCCATTCTCAATTTTCCATTAACCTGCCACTAAAATTTATTGCACAATGTGTGCGAACGTGGTATAATTTTGAGGTTATAAAGAAATGATAACGATTCTTGGCATCGACCCGGGCTACGGCACGATTGGCTATGGCGTGGTGCGGTTCGATAATATGAAATTTACGCCGGTGCAGTACGGTGCGGCAAAAACCGCTCCCGGAATACCAATGCACCTGCGCTTATGTGAGATTTACGATGATATCTGTACGCTGGTGGACACATTTCACCCGGACGAGGTGGCAATCGAGGAGCTTTTCTTCTCGAAAAACGTCACAACCGGCATTCAGGTTGCGCAGGCGCGCGGTGTAATTCTGCTGGCTCTGGCCCAGAAGGGACTGCATCCGGTATCCTATACACCAAATCAGGTGAAGCTGTCCGTTGTCGGCTATGGCGGCGCGGAGAAAAAACAGGTGATGGAAATGACAAAAAGCATTCTCCATCTCACCAAGCTGCCGCGTCCGGATGACGCAGCGGATGCGCTCGCGCTTGCCATCTGCCACGGGCATTCCCGGCAGGCCATGCGCTATGAAGGCTTATTATGAGGTTGAAATAGATGTTTTATTATGTAGACGGCACGGTTTCCGTGCTCCAGCAGGGTCTTGCAGTGATCGACTGCAGCGGTGTAGGCTATGCCTGTCACGCTTCGCAGAACACCATCGGCAAGCTGAAAACCGGCGAAAAAGCGCGTCTGCTGACCTGGCTCAATGTCCGGGAGGGCGTGTTTGAACTGTACGGATTTATCGACGAGGAGGAGAAATCCTGCTTCCTGATGCTGACCAGCGTTAACGGTGTTGGCCCGAAGGCGGCGCTGTCCATCCTGTCGGTCGCACCGCCGGACAGACTGGCGCTCAGCATCATCACCGGCGATGAAAAAATGCTCATGCAGGCGCCGGGCATCGGCAAGAAGATCGCACAGCGCATTGTACTCGAGCTGCGCGACAAGATGAGCAAGGAGCAGCTCGAGACCGCATCTGCAGCGTCTCCGGTGGCGGCAGCCGCCGTTTCCGGCGGTGTCAACCACACGCAGGAGGCGGTCGCGGCGCTTATGGTGCTCGGCTATACGCAGGCAGAGGCGCTGCACGCGATGGAGGGTCTGGATGCTGCCGGCATGGAGGCGGACGAGATCATCCGCCAGTGCTTGAAAAAGCTGGTCAAGTCCTGATTTTGGACGATAAAAGCCTGATCAAGTAGGAGAGTGTACCTTTGAGTATTGAATTTTCCGGCGGCATGACGGATGATGAACGCATCATCTCCACCCGCCAGCTCAGCGAGGACGAGACCGAGAATTCGCTCCGTCCGAAATCCATGGCGGACTATATCGGTCAGAAAAAAGCTAAGGAAAACCTGAGTATTTACATACAGGCCGCGAAAATGCGCGGTGAATCGCTCGACCATACGCTGCTGTACGGCCCGCCGGGTCTGGGCAAGACCACACTCGCGGGCATCATTGCCGCAGAAATGGGCGTGAATATCCGTGTTACGAGCGGTCCGGCGATCGAAAAAGCGGGAGATTTGGCGGCTTTATTGACAAATCTCTCAGAGAATGATATTTTGTTTATTGACGAGATCCATCGTCTCGACCGTGCGGTAGAGGAGATTCTCTATCCTGCGATGGAGGACTATGCACTCGATATCATCATCGGCAAGGGGCCTTCGGCGCGCTCGATCCGTATCGACCTGCCGAAATTTACGCTCATCGGTGCGACTACGCGTGCCGGTCAGATGACCAGTCCGCTGCGTGACCGCTTCGGCGTCATGCTCCGTCTGGAACTGTATTCGCCGGAGGAGCTGTGCGGTATTGTTGAACGCTCGGCAGGCATTCTTAATGTACCGTGCGAGCACGAGGGTGCATTCGAGATTGCACGCCGCAGCCGCGGTACGCCGCGAATCGCCAACCGGCTTCTGCGCCGTGTGCGAGACTTTGCACAGGTAATCGGCACCGGTACGATTGACAGAAAAAGTGCCGATATTGCGCTTCGTGCACTCGAGATTGATGAGTTAGGTCTGGATAACGTAGACCGCAGAATGCTCAAAAGCATTATCCAGAACTACGGCGGCGGTCCGGTCGGACTGGACACGCTGGCCGCGACCATCGGCGAAGAAGCGATCACCTTGGAAGATGTTTATGAGCCGTATCTCATGCAGATCGGCTTTCTCAGCCGCACGCCGCGCGGACGCTGCGTGACGCTGCAGGCTTACCGTCATTTGAATCTGGAACCGGCGGACGGACAGCAAATGCTGTAATTCAATCGTTTTCCCGCCTTTATCATACAAGAAAGTTAGGTGTTTCATTTGGGTAGATATTTTGGAACAGACGGCGTTCGCGGTGTAGCGAACTCGGAACTTGATGCACTGCTGGCATTCAAGATCGGCGCGGCAGCGGCATATGCACTCACGCAGGAGTCTGCACACGGCCGCAAGGCGAAGCTGCTGATCGGCAAGGACACTCGTGTATCCTCGGATATGCTGGAGAACGCGCTGGTCGCGGGCATCTGCTCGGTTGGCGCGGATGTAGAGCTGCTCGGCGTTATCCCGACGCCGGCGGTCGCTTTCCTCACCATCAAGCACAAGGCAGATGCGGGTATTGTCATTTCCGCAAGCCACAACTCCTTTGAGTACAACGGCATCAAGATTTTTGCAGGCAACGGCTACAAGCTGCCGGACGAAACCGAGGCAAGGATTGAGGACCTGATCGACGATTTCGAGTCTATTCCGAAGATGACCCACGAGAAGATCGGCCGTGTACTCAAAAGCGAGATCGACCCGGTAGTCGAGTACACCGACCATCTTGCAGATACCATCAAGGGCGACCTGTCCGGCCTGCGCGTGGCGGTGGACTGTGCAAACGGCTCCTCCTCCACGACGGTGGAGCGCCTCATGCGTCTGGTCGAGTGCAAGGCGGAAATCCGCTTCTATGAGCCGGATGGCATCAATATCAACGATAACTGCGGCTCCACCCATCTCGGTCAGCTGAAGGAGCGTGTCCGCTCAGGCAATTTTGATCTTGGCGTTGCCTTTGACGGCGATGCGGACCGCTGCCTGATCGTAGACGAGACCGGCGAAGAGCTGGACGGCGACCGCATTATGGCAGTCTGCGCGGCGCACATGAAGAAGGAAGGCAAGCTGCGCGGCGGTGCATTTGTTGCCACCATTCTGTCCAACATGGGTCTGCACGCCTACGCCGATAAGAACGGCATGAAGATCGAGTGCTCCAATGTAGGTGACCGCTATGTGCTCGAAATGATGCTCAAGAAGGGCTACATTCTGGGCGGCGAGCAGTCCGGACACGTTATTTTCCTTGAGTATGCGTCCACCGGTGATGGTGAGCTGACTGCACTGCAGTTTATGTCTATCCTCAAGGCGAGCGGCAAGAAGTGCTCGGAGATCGCAGCTGAGGTTGAGCCGTGGCCGCAGTTGATGATCAACGTCAAGGTGCCGAACGATAAAAAGGCTACCCTGCAGCAGCTGCCCGAGGTCAAGGCGGCTATCGATGCGGCTTCTGCGGAGCTGGGCAATAACGGCCGAATCCTGGTTCGTCCGTCCGGCACGGAGGCGCTTGTGCGCGTCATGGTAGAGGGCACGAACAGTGAGCAGGTAGATACTTTGGCAAAAAAGGTTGCCAAAGTCATCGAGTCTGTTGTATAATGTAAAAGAGCCAACAGGAGTGGGTGTGGTTTGCACACCCACTTTCTTCATTCTGAACAGGGAGGTGGGAGCATTTGCGCACAATTCCATAATATGCTAAGCGCCAGGACTGCGGTGCAGCCGGTATCGCAGTTGACGAGGAAAGGGTTAATCGAAAGTATTCGGCGGGTGCCCTTCGGTCACAAGTGGGTTGATCGTCAGCAGGCTGTTAAAACATACGGGCGACCGTATCGACAGAGCAGTTATGCGTAACGCACTATTTTTATACCCAAAATTAGAAATTCACCGCATATATTGAGGTAAGGCAATACGGAATAATTAAACAAGAGCGATTTGTGAGAGAGTTTTACGGACCAACAAGGCGTGTTTGGCGGTAATGCTTGATGTATTATCGTAAAATCGCAACGCAGTCAGGACGTAAAATCTTCACAAAGCGGCGCGGCAGCGCGACCGGAGTTCGTGCAAGAAGCCGCAGCTTTCATTGTTCCGTGTTGCCTAAGGCTCATACTGAAATGTTGCGGAAGATATGTTATATTTACCGTTGCAAAGGAGTATTATTTTATGTGTGGAATCGTTGGATTCACCGGACGCGAGAATGCGCTTCCGATTCTCATCAAGGGTCTGTACAGCCTGGAATACCGTGGCTATGACTCTGCCGGTGTGGCTGCCTTCACGAAGGACGGTCTGCGCGTTGTCAAGGCGCGCGGCCGCATTGCAAACCTTGAGGAGAAGATCAAGGAGGAAGGCGGCGACATGTACTGCACCTGCGGTATCGGCCACACCCGCTGGGCAACGCACGGCGAGCCGTCCGACCGCAACTCGCATCCGCATCTGGGCGGCAAGGGCAAGGTAGCAGTTGTGCACAACGGCATTATCGAGAACTACAAGGAGCTGCGTGAGCGTCTGGAGGCACACGGCTATGAGTTTAAGTCCGAGACCGATACGGAGACTGTCGCGCACCTCGTGGACTATCTGCACACCGGCAAGCAGGAGGATCTGGCAAAGACCGTTCTGCAGGCCGTACAGCGTCTGCGCGGCTCTTACGCACTGGGCGTAGTCTCGATGGATAACACGCAGGAGATCGTTGCTGCACGCCGCGGCAACCCGCTGGTTATCGGTATCGGTGAGGGCGAGAACATGATCGCATCCGATATTACCGCTATTATCAATCGCACCAAGCGTTACATTATTCTGGATGATAACGAGGTTGCAATCGTTCGCCCGGACAGCGTAGTTGTCATGAACGAGTTCGGCGATACGGTAGAGAAGGAAATCATGACCGTAACGTGGGATATGTCCGCAGCGGAAAAGGGCGGATACCAGCACTTTATGCTCAAGGAGATCATGGAGCAGCCCAAGGCAGTTGCCGATACGGTTAAGCCGCGCATCAAAAACGACGCGGTTGCGTTCGAGGACAACGGTCTGACCGATGAGCGTCTGCGCGAGATCGAGCATATTCATATCATCGGCTGCGGCTCTGCACTGCACGCAGGCATGGTCGGCAAGCGCGTGATTGAGGCAATGTGCCGTATTCGCTGTACGGCAGAGGTTGCCAGTGAGTTCCGTTATGAGAACCCGATCATCGGCAAAAAGGATATGTGCATCGTTATCAGCCAGTCCGGCGAGACGGCGGACACGCTGGCTGCCATGCGTCTGGCCAAGCAGGCAGGCGCGTTCACGATTGCGATCGTAAACGTCGTTTCCTCGACGATTGCGCGCGAAGCAGACGGTGTGCTGTATACCTGGGCCGGCCCGGAGATTTCGGTTGCGACAACCAAGGCATATTCCGCACAGCTGTCCGCTCTGTACCTCATCTCGGTTAAGATCGCGCGTGTGCGCGGCCTGATTTCCATCGGTGACGAGCGTGCGCTGTGCGCTGAGCTGCAGCGTCTGCCGGAATGTATTGAGCAGACACTGGGGTGCCAGTCGGATATGCAGCGTATCGCTACGCTGTATGCAAACCGCTCGAGCGTGTTCTTCCTTGGACGCGGACTGGACTATGCCGCCGCGCTCGAGGCTTCGCTCAAGCTGAAGGAAATTTCCTACATTCATTCGGAGGCGTACGCTGCCGGTGAGCTGAAACACGGCACGATTTCGCTGATCGAGGAGGGTACTCTGGTTGTTGCTCTGGCAACGCAGCCGGCACTGTTTGAGAAGACGGTCTCCAATATCCGCGAGGTTGTAGCGCGCGGCGCAAGCGTCGTGCTCGTCACCACGGACGATTTTACGGGCGACGAATCGGTCTGCCAGCACATCGTGCGCCTGCCGAAGTGCCTGTATGAATTTTCCGCTTCGCTCTCGATTATTCCGATGCAGCTTTTGGCATACTATATCGCAGTGGAGCGCAACTGTGATGTCGATAAGCCGCGCAACCTGGCAAAGTCGGTAACTGTAGAGTAAAACGTCAACAATATTGTCATAATTGCACAAAAATAGAAGCGCGTTTTTGTGTGATATCGGTAAAGATGACAATCGTTTCTTGACATTTCCAATTCTACCGCGTATAATAGCTATTGACATGAGAAATGATTATCAAATACAGCCATCGAACGGGATTCCGGATGAAAAGCTGTGCCGTCTGGCACGGCAGGGAGACGGACCCGCGATGGAGAATCTGATTCGTCGTTATACCCGTCTGGTCAAGACCTGTGCACGGCCCTACTTTCTGGCAGGCGCCGATGCAGAGGATCTGATGCAGGAGGGCATGCTCGGGCTGCTGAATGCCGTCCGGGAGTACGACGAGAGCAAGGGCGCACCCTTTGGAGCGTTTGCACGGTTGTGCATCACGCGGAAGATTTATTCCGCAGTGAAGGCGGCAGCGTCGCTCAAGCACGACCCGCTCAATCAGTCTATGTCAATCGATCGACCTCTGTTTGAAGACCTTGCGGAATCGCGTACCCGGGTAACTGCACCGAATGGTGATCCTGAATCGCTTGTTATCGGCAATGAGGAGAGGGAAGAGCGGAAAAAGAAGCTCTACTCGCTTTTGTCTGAATTTGAGGCACAGGTTTTGACGTTGTTTTTGGACGGCTTATCGTATGAAGAGATGTCCGAAGCGCTGCACAAACCAATCAAATCTGTGGATAATGCCGTCCAGCGCATCAAGCGAAAATCGGCAGCCATTAAACCTATTTAGGCGATAGCAGGCGCAGTGTCTGTACGCATATATTTCAAGTTTCCCGAGGGAACAGTATCAAAGAGAGGTAAAAACCATGTACGAAGACAAGACTTTAGTATGCAAGGAATGCGGTAAGGAGTTCGTGTTCACCGCTGGCGAGCAGGAGTTTTACGCAGAGCGCGGTTTCCAGAACGAGCCGCAGCGCTGCAAGTCCTGCCGCGATGCGCGCAAGAATGCTGCACGCGGTCCGCGTGAGTTCTTCACCGCTACCTGTGCTGCTTGCGGCGGCGAGGCTCGCGTTCCGTTCGAGCCGAAATCTGACCGCCCGGTATATTGCAGCGAGTGCTTCGCAAAGATGCGTGAGCAGTGATACCGTAACGGTAAAAAATCAATAAATGACACGTTAAAAGTGCCAGTAATGACTTTTCTCATTGCTGGTGCTTTTTTCTTTGCCCAAAGGAAAGGAATCGGCAAGGGAATGTATGTGTTCCGAAAAATGATAAAGAAATGAAGAATCGGATCCGCAGGCGATGGGCGGCTTGCGGCAAAAGAAAACCTCTGCTCAAAATGAGCAGGGGGGATCTTTTGATTTTAAGCAATAACGTTGTATTCCAGAATTAAGCCGCGTTTCTGCCGGTCGTCAAGGTCAGCAATAGCGGCCTCAATGCTGGGAAATAAGCAAGGGCAGATATGACCTTTGCTGAGATTCACGAAGCTGTACATAAATGCATAGAGAAGAACCTTTATTTGGCTTCGTTGATGGTAAGCAGCTCTTCGACCGTCTCTTTCTGCCGGCGAAGAAAGCCGAGATAGAAACCGTCAGAAACGGAAAATGCGATGAATGCTGCGTGCAGCAGAAGGGCTCCGATATGTATGAGAAGAGCTATAATCTCTGCGATGTTCATATTTTTTGATGCGTAAAAGGCATAGGCGGGATTGGCAAGCAGCAGATAGAAGTCCCACAAGATAAACGCACTAACCGGAATCAGAACGAACGATAAGACAATCCAAACGCGGGTGTCTTTCTTAAGGGCCTCGTATAAATGCAGAATGTCGGCGTGCTTGGATTCCAGTTCCTCGTGCGAAAAGAAGGAATAGTAATCCAAGTCACATAGTTTCTGGTGTTTGATGAATTCGGCTGCGCCGTTTTCATCGGACTTTGATGGTATATTGCTGGGCATAGGCGATAACTCCTGTAAATCGGGGTAGTCCTTGATAAAAAAAGGAAGACCCTAAAGAGCCTTCCTTTCAGGTCACAGGCCTCACGGGCTTCTGCGACACTAATCACTGTAAACAGTATAGCATAGCAAATGCCGGCCCGTAAAGCGCTGAGAAAGGCTTTATTGTTCAGACGGTATTATTCCCGCATTGTCGAAAGTGTCGGTAATGAAATCCTCATTACCGGCACTTTTTTATTTGTCCGCAGTAAAAATAGGCCTCAAATAAGGAGGAAAAAGGTGTGAAAAATGAAAAAATGATCTATCTCCCATATGTTCGTTTTGAGCAGAAAGAAGGAGAAGCAGAGGGCAGCGGCTGGTACTTTACGCAGTATGATGCCGAAACTGGAGAAGGTAAAGGCTGGCACGGAACAGAGTTCATGCCGGATTGCTTCTTTGAAACGAACTGCGAGTGCGGCGAACCGGAAACAAAGTTCTTTGACGTGCATATCAATGAGCCGATCGAGCAGTGGAGTTGGCCGGAATCGCCGGATGACGATGCGTTCACGAACTACGATGCGTGTTCCAACACAACGCGGGTTTCGCTGTCAAGTGCCTTCAAGTGCTCGGCGAGAGAAGCCAATCCTCCCGCGTTGCAGACAACATCCAACGGCAGCTGAACAATCTCGCCCAAAGAACGAAGCGCTGCAGCTGTGCTCTTTCTGCTTGGAACATCAATACCCACTGTGTTCATAGAAACACTCCTGTTTGAAATTTGCAATGGACAACGCCCTCTTTACCCATTGCCGATTCTATCTGTTTGCTTACATGAATGCGCTGGCTTTACCTGCACAAATCGAACACTGCTTTAATCCGCACACAGCGCGGAAAAAGGTTTAGTGGCCTACGGGCAACCTTGGTGTCTCCCTCTTGTGCCTGTGCAGGGCAGGCAAGAGCCTGTTCGCTTCTCAAGCGATAACGCTTCGGATAGCGGCATTCAGAAAACCGTGTTATCTCGTCGCAAATCTTGACAAAATCCTTAAAAACCGATACAATATAAAGGTTAAAAAGGACTTTCGGCTCCTGCTATGACGGCGGGAGCCTTTTTGGAGGAAACACGATGGAACTTACATTATGCTGCCCGACTTTATTCGGGCTGGAGGGCATCGTCGCAGATGAGCTGCGCTTCGGCGGCAGGCTGACTGACGTGCATGCGGAAAACGGCCGCGTGCTGTTCACCGGTGACGAAAACACGCTTGCATGGGCGAACCTGAACCTGCGGTGCGCCGAGCGTGTGCTCATCCGCATCGGCACATTCAAAGCCAAAACGTTCGACCAGCTGTTCGAGGGCGTAAAAGCACTCCCGTGGGAGCAGTTCATTCCGGCGGACGGCGCATTTCCGGTCAAGGGTCACAGTCTGGACTCCGCGCTGCACTCGATTCCGGACTGCCAGAAGATCATCAAAAAGGCAGTCGTATCGCGTCTGGGCGCGAAGTACGGTCAGACCTGGTTTGATGAGATTGGTGAAAAGTATCAGATTCAGTTCGCCATCATGCACGATGTGGCTGAGCTGTACCTCGATACCTCGGGTGCCGGTCTGCACAAGCGCGGCTACCGCGCCAACAGCAATGCGGCGCCGCTTCGTGAGACACTGGCGGCGGCTATGGTCAAGCTGGCGCGCTGGCGCGGGCGCGATCCGTTCCTCGACCCGTTCTGCGGCTCGGGCACGATCGCGATTGAGGCGGCCATGATCGCGCAGCGCCGTGCCCCCGGTCTGCTGCGCCGCTTTGACGCGGAAAAGTGGAGCTGCTTTGACAAGTCGGTCTGGCAGCAGGCGCGCGAGAGTGCGCTCGACTTTGCCCAGCCGGACGCAAAATTCGATATCGTCGGCAGCGACATCGACCCGGACTGCGTTCAGCTGTCCATCGAGAACGCGCGCAAGGCCGGTGTAGCCAACACGGTGTTTTTCGAGCGCGCGGACGCAGTAAAGCGCGATTACAGCGGTGCAGGCGTACTGTTTGCCAATCCGCCGTATGGTGAGCGTCTGCTGGACTTGCAGCAGGCGGAAAAGCTGTACGCCGACCTCGGCAGAGCGACAAAAAACAGCCCGATGAAGCAGTATCTGCTCAGCTCGGACCCGTTGTTCGAGCGTTGCTACGGCCGCAAGGCGGATAAGCGCCGCAAGCTGTATAACGGCATGATCAAGTGCGAGCTGCATATGTATTTTAAAGACCCATCTGCACAGGATAAGCCGGTAAATAAGCACTCCGACCGTCCGTCTGCTAAACGACCGGCAAAACACTGAGCAGTACAGGGCACTGTTCATAATTTGTTCAGAAAATTTTTGTGAAAATTCCGGATTACCCCCTTGCATATTGCGGCTCCTTGGTGTAAGATAATACTCGAAGTTAGCACTCGGGTAATTTGAGTGCTAACCCCCAACATTGTAAAATCTTATTTTTCATAGGAGGAATCCATTATGAAGCTCAAGCCCCTTTGCGACCGCGTAGTTATCAAGATGGTCGAGGCGGAGGAGACCACCGCAAGCGGCATTATTCTTACCGCATCCGCACAGGAGAAGCCCCAGGTTGCTGAAATCATCGAAGTAGGCCCGGGCGGTGTTGTAGACGGCAAGGAAATCAAGATGGAAGTTCAGAAGGGCCAGAAGGTCATCACCGGCAAGTACACCGGCACCGAGGTTAAGCTGGACGGCGAGAAGTATATCATCGTTCGTCAGAGCGACATTCTGGCAATCGTAGAGTAATTTTCAGGAGGTAATTCATCATGGCTAAGCAGCTTATTTACGGCGAGGACGCGCGCAAGGCTCTGCAGCGCGGTATTGATCAGCTCGCTGATACCGTTAAGGTAACCATCGGTCCGAAGGGCCGCAACGTTGTACTGGATAAGAAGTACGGCGGTCCGCTGATCACCAACGACGGTGTTACTATCGCCAAGGAGATCGAGCTGGACGACGCTTTCGAGAACATGGGCGCACAGCTCGTTAAGGAAGTTGCCACCAAGACCAACGACATCGCAGGCGACGGCACCACCACCGCTACCGTTCTGGCACAGGCTTTCGTTCGCGAGGGTCTGAAGAACGTAGCTGCAGGTGCAAACCCGATGGTAATGCGCCGCGGTATCTCCAAGGCAGTCAAGGCTGCTGTTGCAGCGATTGCTGAGAACTCCAAGAAGGTTGACGGCACGGGCGACATCGCTCGTGTAGGCGCTATCTCCTCCAGCTCCGGCGAGATCGGCACCCTGATCGCAGAGGCTATGGAGAAGGTTTCCACCGACGGCGTTATCACCGTTGAGGAGTCCAAGACCGCTGAGACCTACTCTGAGGTTGTTGAGGGCATGCAGTTCGACCGCGGTTATATCACCCCGTATATGTGCACCGACACCGAGAAGATGGAAGCAAATCTGGATGACGCTCTGGTGCTGATCACCGATAAGAAGCTGTCCAACATTCAGGAGCTGCTGCCGATCCTCGAGCAGGTTGTTAAGGCTGGCAAGAAGCTGCTGCTCATCGCTGAGGACGTTGAGGGCGAGGCTCTGTCCACCCTGATCGTAAACCGTCTGCGCGGCACCTTCACTTGCGTAGCTGTTAAGGCTCCGGGATTTGGCGATCGCCGCAAGGATATGCTGCGCGACATCGCAATCCTGACCGGCGGTACCGTAATCTCCGAGGAGGTTGGTATCGAGCTCAAGGACGCTACCATGGATATGCTGGGTTCTGCCCGTCAGATCAAGGTAACCAAGGAGAATACCACCATTGTTGACGGTGCAGGCGACAAGCAGGCTATCGCAAACCGCGTTGCTGAGATCCGCGGCGCGATCGAGCGCACCACCTCTGACTTCGACCGTGAGAAGCTGCAGGAGCGTCTGGCTAAGCTGGCCGGCGGCGTAGCAGTTATCAAGGTTGGCGCTGCAACCGAGACCGAGATGAAGGAGCAGAAGCTCCGCATCGAGGATGCACTGAACGCAACCCGCGCAGCTGTTGAGGAAGGCATTGTAGCAGGCGGCGGCGTAGCTTATGTAAACGCTATCGCAGCGGTTGAGGCTCTGGCTGCCGAGGCAACCGGCGACGAGAAGACCGGTATGCAGATTGTTGCACGCGGTCTGGAAGCACCGATGAAGCAGATCGCTGCCAATGCAGGCATCGAGGGCGCTATCGTTGTTGATAAGGTTAAGCACGCTGACAAGGTTGGCTACGGCTTTGACGCTGCAACCGAGACCTACGGCGACATGATCGCAAACGGCATCGTTGACCCGACCAAGGTAAACCGTTCCGCACTGCAGAATGCAGCATCCGTTGCTTCGATGGTTCTGACCACCGAGAGCCTGGTTGCTGATAAGAAGGAGCCGGTTCCGGCTGCTCCGGCTGCACCGGATATGGGTGGTATGTACTAAGCAGTACCGAAAAACGGCGTAAACACTGAGGTTTTTGCAGGTCAAACGGCAAACTTACCATAAACTTACGATAATTATCAGTGAAAAAGCGTCAGATGTGTATAAGACCTCTGTCTGTATTTTGCAGGCAGGGGTCTTTTGTCTTGCAGGAATGTGAAAAGGTCAGCATCATGCTGATCTTCTTTTTTGACTGAGGTTTGAAAAAGGTGCGGTATTATGGTACAATTTGCATATAACGAACAGCAGAGCAACGGAGGGTGAAGAATGGTTGACACCAAAAAGGAACAGGAGCGAGAAGAACTGCATCGTGCGATATGGGCGATTGCGGATGAGCTGCGCGGTGCGGTAGACGGCTGGGATTTTAAGAATTATGTTCTCGGTACAATGTTTTACCGCTATATCTCGGAAAACCTGTGCAATTACATAAATGACGGTGAGGCTGAGGCTGGCAACGATGATTTCGATTTTGCCAAGATGCCAGATGAAGAAGCAGAGGAAGCACGCGAGGGATTGGTAGAGGAAAAAGGTTTCTTTATTCTGCCGAGCGAGCTGTTTTGCAATGTTCGCGCAAATGCCGCGAATGACGAGAACCTGAACGAAACGCTCGAGCGTGTGTTCCGCCATATCGAGGAGTCTGCACAGGGCAGCGAGGCCGAGAGCGACTTTGCCGGTCTGTTCGATGATTACGACGTCAACAGCAACAAGCTGGGTTCGACGGTCGCTAAGCGCAATGAGAAGCTCGTGAAGCTTCTGAATGGCGTTGGCGAAATGAAGCTGGGCGATGTCAAGGATCACTCCATTGACGCATTCGGCGATGCGTATGAGTATCTGATGACCATGTATGCCTCCAATGCAGGCAAGTCCGGCGGTGAGTTTTTCACTCCGGCGGAAGTATCCGAACTGCTCACACGGCTCGGCACGGTCGGCAAGACGGAGATCAACAAGGTTTACGATCCGGCGTGCGGTTCGGGTTCGCTGCTGCTGAAAGCGGAAAAGGTGCTCGGCAAGGATGCAATCCGCAACGGCTTCTATGGTCAGGAAATCAACATCACGACTTACAACCTGTGTCGCATTAATATGTTCCTGCATGATGTGGGTTTTGACAAATTTGATATTAAATGTGAAGATACGTTACGCTATCCGCAGCATGAGGATGATGAGCCGTTCGAGCTGATTGTTTCTAATCCACCATACTCTATTAAATGGGTAGGCGATGATGATGCGGTATTGATTGGCGATCCGCGGTTTTCACCGGCAGGCGTGCTTGCGCCCAAGAGCAAGGCGGACATGGCGTTCATCATGCACAGCCTGTCGTGGCTGGCATCCAACGGTACGGCGGCGATCGTTTGCTTCCCGGGCATTATGTACCGCGGCGGCGCAGAACAGAAAATCCGCAAGTATCTGGTCGATAACAACTATGTGGACTGCATCATTCAGCTGCCGAGCAATCTGTTTTTCGGTACTTCTATCGCAACCTGCATTATGGTGATGAAGAAGAACAAGACCGACAACAAGACGCTGTTCATCGACGCGACGAGCGAGTGTGTTAAGGTTACGAACAATAACAAGCTGACGCCGGAAAACATTGACCGCATTGTTGACGTATTTGCAAAGCGTGAGGACGTCAAGCATTTCGCACATCTGGCGGAGTATGCGGAAATCGTCGAGAATGACTATAACCTGTCCGTATCCACCTATATAGAGGCTGAGGACACCCGTGAGAAGATCGACATTGTAAAGCTCAATGCGGAGATCAAGGAGATTGTGGCTCGTGAGCAGGTGCTTCGTGCGGAGATTGATAAGATCATCTCAGAAATTGAGGTGGACGTATGAGCAGACTGGACGAATTGATTCGGGAGCTTTGCCCGGATGGGGTGGAGTACAAAACTCTGGGGGAAATAGCGACAGACGTTTTTCGTGGTTCGGGAATAAAACGTGACCAAGTGACCGAAGAGGGAATACCATGTGTTCGTTACGGTGAAATCTATACGACTTACGGGATTTGGTTTGACTCCTGTGTTTCGCACACACAGATTGAGTATGTTCAGTCCCCTAAACATTTCGGTTATGGAGATATTCTTTTTGCTATTACAGGCGAGAGTGTAGAAGATATTGCAAAATCATGTGCATATGTAGGAAATGATGATTGTTTAGCTGGTGGAGATATTGTTGTCCTAAAGCATAATGAAAATCCGAAGTATTTGAGTTATGCACTTGCAACTGAAAATGCAAGACGGCAAAAGAGTGCTGGCAAGGTTAAAAGTAAGGTTGTTCATTCAAGCGTACCTGCGATAAAAGCAATCCGTGTACCTGTACCTCCTCTGGAGGTACAAAATGAAATTGTCCGTATTCTGGACAATTTCACGGAGCTTACAGCGGAGCTTACAGCGGAGCTTACAGCACGCCAGAAGCAGTATGAGTTCTATCGAGATAAACTGTTAGACTTTGGTGTCCTCGGGGGGGGGACAAGTGAGTGCGTATGGAAAACACTTGGGGAACTTGCAACTTTTACTTACGGTTATACAGATAAAGCAAAAGATGTAGGTGCAGTTCGATTTATTAGAATAACCGATATT
>NZ_CDRQNY010000033.1:0-16599 GCF_977037065.1 Butyricicoccus sp.
CACCACCTTCTTTCAACAACAAAATATGCGGATGTGGCGGAATGGCAGACGCGCTAGCTTCAGGTGCTAGTGTTCGCAAGGACGTGGGGGTTCAAGTCCCCCCATCCGCACCAAGTGAAAGAGCTGAAATCTTTTGATTTCAGCTCTTTTCTATACTTTTTATGGTATTTAGTTTTATGATGTAATTTGTGAAAAACTGCTGTCTACCACAAGTGTCTACCAAAATCGCGGCACTTCATTTTCGGGCTGATTTTAGTGCAGGTTCAGCACCTTTTTTAACGAGTTTTAGGATGACAGGATATCGTTTCAGGACATATGCTACCGATCAGCAGCAAAAGCACAATTTCCGCATCACCAAAAGAGCTGAAACCCAAAGATTTCAGCTCTTTCCCACATTTTCAATTACGCCCTGCCTCCTCTACCTTCATGCGCGAATACCCAATCGGCATATTCAACGGTACGCTTGCACGAATCGAGTAATATACACCATTTGCGGTCTGCAGCAGCACACGATCGTCCTTAGAGAGATTCGGCAGCCAGCCTGCGTCCTGCTGCGCTGTCTCGTTATAAATACCGAGATTATATTTGCTGCCGGGTATCGTCACCGCAAACGCACTGACCGTCTCACCGTTTCCCAGAAAACTGTAAAACGGCTTGTACTTCACATCTTGCGTCAAATACACATTCCGGTAATAGCCGCTGATCGAATGCGAACCGACATCAGCCACCTCAGCCAGTGCCGTACTCGATACCGAAGCCGCTTGCTTCGGCACTGTCCACCCGGGATACAGCGCCGAGAACTCCGGTACCAGCTCTACTGTGCCGTCGCTGTGCTGAATGGCTGCCGCACCATTCACCGTCCACGCCTGACTGCCGTAAATGGCCTTCTCGCGTGCGGCTTCCGTGCCGGTATTCGCCGCACCGGCGCTCATCATCAGCGCAGAGACCGCCATGCAGCCTGCCAGCGCGGCGCTCAGTATTTTTCGAAATCTGTTCATCATTTAACCCTCCCTGTTTGCTCTCTAATCACTATCCATACCTTACCGGTTTTCATTTCAACATACCATCGGACTCACCTCAAAAAGCAGTTATCTCAGCAGATAACCCATGCACATTGCATTTGTCATGGTCTATCTGTAAGATAACTGCTTTTCACCGAAATTGCAACCGGCTGTTCCTGCTTAGTCGTTATTCGTTCCTGCTTTGCACGTTAAGGAGCAGAATATCGCAAATAAACCGGTCGTTCTGCTCGTAAAACCGAATCAGTCCCTGATTACGTTCCACCGCCTGCCGCATATTCTGAATGCCAAAGCCGTGGCGATACCGGATATTTTTCGTGGTACGCAGTGCCGGATTGTCCGACAGCACCGGATGTGCGATATCATTGGCAATCACAATCGAGCTGTATGCTCCCTGCGGCTGAATATGAATATCCACCACCTTGCGCTGACTGTCTTTTGCGGCACGAATCGCGTTGTCCAGCGCATTGCCGAGGATGATGGTAATATCCTCCGGCGAAATACCCGCCAGCGGGGTTGTGATAATAGCACTCAGCCGAACGCCTGCACGTTCCGCGGCTGCGCTTTTGCTGTTGATGATCGCATCCAGCACCTTGCTGCCCGAAAACATAATCAGCTTGTTGACAGTATTCTGCTGCTGCAGAAGCTGCCCTGTGTACTGCTCGATACCCTCGACATCCCGTTCTTCCGCCATGGATAAAATGCAGAGCAGATGATTTTTGAGGTCATGCCGCAGCGCACGAACCGTGTCATACATGTTCTCAATGTCCTTGGCGTTTTCCTGCAGGCATTCGTTCTGCAGCGCGAGCAGCGCCATTTCGGTTTGGATTTTGCTGACCTGCCCCAATCGAACAAACAGGAAATAAATCAGGATATTCAGCGCCAATACAATGCACACCGCATAAAATACAATATTTTGAATATGCGGTTCCTGTATCGCCGCGTACATCATCAGCGTAATCGTAATAATAGATAATGTCGGAATCGCTGCCAGCGGGATAAAATCTAGCCATTTGATCTTACCGTTTTCCTTTACCCGCAGGATAATCCGCGTGATGACAAAAAACAGCAGCTTGGTTATCAAAATCGAGATAATACGAACCGAATTAAACCGGCTGAGTAGCAGGGTAACATTATTTCCGGATAGCTTTGCAACAAGCAGTGCCGTAAAAGTTGCAATAATAGCCACAAGGCCCATCGTAAATGCAGAAACAAATATCTTCTGCAGAATTGACCCGCGCAGCAAAATACAGCAAAACGCAATGTTAATCAGTATCTGTACCAAGCTTGCATAGCCTTCATACAGCTGCCCCCAGGAGAAAAAGGCTACACTGCCGAAGGACAGCACATCAAAGAATGCCGTCCATATGTATTTCGCCGGACAGGCCATGCGGTAGCCGAAATACTGCACCAAGAAGCTCAAAATAAGGGTTACCTCTACGGCGTTAATCGCCATTTCAAACCAGAAATTCATGGGCGCAGACTCCTCATATACGCCATGAAGGCGGTCTGTGTTTCCTCTGCCTTGGCGCGGCTGACCGGCAGGACCGTCCCGTCCGTCAAGGTGACGCTTGTCCGGCTGCAGATTTGAACAAACCGGCAATTCAGCAGATAGCCAACGTGGCAGCGCACGAAAAAGTATTTGCTGAGTGCCGTTTCGATATCGCTCATGCGTGCCTTGAACCGCAGGGATTTCTCGTTGTAATGTACAACGATATAATGTCCCTGGCTCTCAAAATACACAATCTCCGTGATTGGAATGCGGGTGCTGCTGCCGTTCATCGTAACCGTGTAGTGAATCTGACGGCTGTTGAGAATCTGCAGCATTTTCTCGATTACCTGCGGCAGCTCCTCCAGATGCGTTTTGCGGAGAAACCAGAACGGCTGAAACGCAAACGACTGATACACCAGATCTTCCATGCCGGACAGGAAAATGATAAGAGGCTTCGACGGCATGGCTGACAGCTCTTCCGCGACCGAAAAGCCGTCTTTTTCAGGCATATCAATGTCTAAAAACAGCACATCCGTCGGCCTGCGTGTAATCTCGCGCAAGGCTTCCACGCCCGTGTGCGCGGACACGATCTCCGGTGTGATTCCGTATTTTTTGAAAACGGTCAGCAGGCGTTTTTCAAAGACCTGCGTGAATGCGGTATCGTCATCGCACAGTATAATGCGCATGAGTGCTCCTCCCTGTTGTGTTCTGAACTAACTATACCATAAAGCAGCACAGCAGACAATATTTCACAAAGCGTTCTGTCTCCTGCTGCCCCGCTTCTATTATACCGCAGATTGATGGACGTCCGGCTGCAGAGCGGGAACGCAAAGTGACCAAGTGGGAACGCGCTATTGATTTCCCCCTTGAAAACGGGTATCGTGGTGCATAACATAACCCGATAGGAATCAGGTGAACGATCTATGACGGCACAGGACAAGGAGCTGTTTTCCCAATTATACGACCGGAATTACAAGCGGCTGCTGTATGCCGCCATCCGCATTGCACACAACCCGTTTACAGCAGAGGAGCTGACGAACGAGGCGTTTACCATCCTGCTGACGCATTTTGACCAGGTGCGCCAGCACCCGAATCTGCCCGGTTGGCTGCACACCGTGCTGACCAATCTCGCGCTTGATGAGTATAAACGACGGAGCCGGTATGTGCAGGTGCCGCTGGATAGCGTTCAGGATCTTGGCTGTGAACCGATTTTCCTTTCCATGCTCGACCTGCTGCCGAACGAATTATCCTGCACGGATAAGGAGATTCTGTATCTGCGGTATCAGCTGAATCTGAACTGTGTGGACATTGCCGAATATCTGCATATCAGTCACGAGGCCAGCCGTGCGCGCTTAAGCCGCGCCAGACAGCATTACGCTCACCTGCTTGCGAAGGAAAGGCTGATGTGAACTCCCATCCTGCCGAATAGTTCCGCTGTGTGTATAATACGGGCAGCAGAACTGCACGATAAAGGAAAAGTCAGCCGTTTCCGGCTGACTTTTCCTTTACATATTATCCTTCTTGGGCTTCTGCTCCTATTTTCGTGAGGATTTGACAAACCGCTCCAGCGTTTCCACCATCTCCGAGCCTTCCAGCGGCTTTGCAATATGCATATCCATGCCCGCAGCAAAGGCAAGCTGACGGTCCTCTGCGAAAGCGTTTGCTGTCATGGCGATGATTGGAATGGTTCTCGCATCCGGACGCTTCATCGCGCGAATACGCCGCGTCGCTTCCAGACCGTCCATCACCGGCATCATCACATCCATTAAAATCGCATCAATTTCTCCGGGCCTGGAATCGGCAAAAATGCGTACCGCCTCCTCGCCATTCACTGCCTTGATGATGAATGCTTCTTCCACATCGAGTACGAACTCAGCAATCTCCATATTCATCCTGTTATCTTCCGCAACCAGCACATGCAGTCCGGCAATAGAGCTGGTCTGCAGCAGGCGTTTCGGCTTGTTCCGCTTCTCCGGTGCATGGCAGATGCGGAACGGCAGCGACAGCGTAAACGTCGTGCCTACGCCCTGCCTGCTGACAAAGGACAGCGTGCCGCCCATTTTCTCCGCCAGACTTTTCGCAATCGGCATACCCAGACCGGTACCGCCGTATTCCGATCGAGCCGTATTCCGCTCCTGTGCAAACGGCTCAAATACATGCTTCTGAAACTCCTCGCTCATGCCGATACCGGTATCCGCACAGGTGAATTCAATCTGTGCAGTCTCCGGATCCGCACTCGTCTTTTCGCAGCATCCCAGCCTGATTTCGCCGCCCACGCGGTTGTACTTGACCGCATTGCTGATGATATTCATCAGCAGCCGCCGCAGGTGCAGCGGACTGCCGAGCAGGCAGCGGTGCTCAACCGGATAGCCATCCGTTATTATCGTAATGCCCCGCTCCCGCGCCTGCTTATCCACCACCATGCCAACGCTGTCCAGCAGTTCCTTGAGGTCAAACTCGCGTTCCTCCAGCATGATCTCACCGGATTCCAGCTTGCCCATGTCCAGCACCTCGTTTACCAGCTCGAGCAGCAGACCGGAGGCATCCCATATTTTCTTCCGGCACTCGGTCTGCTTGTCCGGATCGTCCTTGTAGTAATTCGCAATCTCAATCATACCGCGAATGCCGTTGATCGGCGTGCGGATATCGTGGCTCATGCGCTGCAGGAACTCGGTCTTAGCGCGGTTAGCCTGCTCGGCCTTTTCAGCGGATTCCATCAGCTGCTCGCGGAATTCCCGCTCGCGCCGATCCTGCTCGGCCAGATATTCCCGCGCGGAACGTCTGCGGAACATCTGAATCGCGGTCAGCATGACCAGATAGATGATCAGCGCCGCCATCATATTTTTGACCATATCAGTCGCTACCATGCGGTCGGATACATAGGCGTAGATATAGTAGTCGCGGCTGCGGTCCAGACCGCCGAAATAGGTGCTGCCATCGCACTTGAAATGCCCGACCTCGGCGGACGAAAGATTCGACTTGATCTGCTGCAGAATACGGCTGTCCTCCACCTTGGTATCAGCCAGCGCTTCATCGTTGGACGCGATAATGCGGTCGCCGTTTGCCACCACAATCACACCGTCGTCCCTGGTGTTATAGCCCGCAAGCGAGCCCTGTATGGTCAGCGTATAATTGCGTGCATACTCCGCAGTGGTGTGATAGTATGCAACGATCACACCGGGCACATCTGTACGGCCGTACGCCGAGATATCCACATAGGAGCCGTCCGGCAGGTCAATCCGCGAAGCATAGGTCTTCTGCGGATACCTGACCACATCGAGCACTGTATCCCGCTCTATATACTCCTGCAGTGTCAGAAAATTCAGCAGATCACCGTTATACTCGCACTGCACGCTTCCATCTGTGTCCAGCAGAATAATGCCGGTCAGCCGCTGTTCCTGCGCATAGAACCGAAGCCGTTCTTCATCTACAGCCGAGCCTTCATAGCCGATATTGCGGTTTACCTGCTGTGCGTTGTCCATGATACGCATCAGACTTTTGGTAACAGCCGCAGCATTATAGCGTGTATAGGTCGTGCACTGCTCCTTCACATAGTCTATCGTATTGCCGAGCTGTTCCCGTGTCTGCGCGCTCTCCGCACGCACCGTGTTAAAGCCGACCACGATGACCAGCACGGCGCCGATTGCAGCCGCAATCCGTTCGTACCGGCGCGTGGCTTTGTTCTTTTTAATCTGCAGCACAGTCCACCTCCAAATATTTGTCCGGATCGGACAGATATCTGCCTATGATTGTTCGAGTCGTACCGTCTGCACGCATTTCCTCGAAAACCCGGGAAAGCTGTTCGCTCAGTCCGCGCGTATCGTTTTTTGCAAATGCCACACCGATTCCTGTCGTGAGAATGCTTTCGTCCAGAATACGGTAATCCGCATCATAATCTTTCATGTACTGCCGAATAGCGGTTTCGTGCGCTGCGATCGCATCCACATAGCCCTTGCCGAGAGAGGTGTAAAGCAGTTCGCGATCCTCCAGACTGTATACTTCACGCACAAGCGGAATGCGGCTGTCCGTTCGCTCGAGGAAAATACTTTCCGGCTTGGTGGTGGACTGCACGGCAATGGTCCTGCCCTCCAGATCGCTCAGCCGGTAAATATCGCTGCTTCGGTTGACCGCAACCACCTGGCGGCTGATCATATACGGTTCGGTCCAGTTGTATTCGTTCTCGCGCCCATCAATGGAAAAACATCCCCAGATACAGTCAATATCACCATGTTCAACCAGTTTCTTCTTTTCTTCCCAGTCAATGCCGACGAAGGATACTGCATACCCCAGCCGTCCGAAGGATTCCTTAGCCAGATCCACATCTATGCCCGCCGGATTGCCGTTTTCATCGGTATAATTAAACGGCGGATAGTTGTCACTGCCCACCTTGATCGTTATCGGTGTTTCCGTCTGGTGCTCCTGCATATCCTCGACAGCCGTACATCCGCACAACAGCACACCTGCCAGCGCTGCCGCAAATACACCGAAAATTCGTCTTTTGAATCTCATGGCTTCCCCTGCTTTACTTTTTTATCCTTATTATACCATTTTAGATCTGTGAATGCCAGAGAGAATGTGACATTTTATCCCAGTATTTTTCGACAACTTTTTCACTTTATGTCGATTTTTTCGTACCCAAATCTGCCAGCAGCACCTTCATCTGCCCGCCGCAAACCATACCTTCCTGCGCAGCAATGTCGTTGCTCATGTCGATGGTGACGCACTTGTGCTCGCCGGTCCCAATCAAGTAGTACGCCTGCCGCATAACGGCGCTCTCACTGCAGCCGCCGCCGATGGTGCCTGCGGTAGCCGTGTTGGCATTGACCACCATGTACGAGCCGGATTTTACCGGCGTGGAACCGCTGGTCTCGTACACGAGCATGAGCGTTTTGGGAATATCACCGCGTGCAGCGGTTTCCAGCAGCGGCAGGTCGATGTCCTCTGCGGTGAGAATGCTGCTCTTGGAACGGCGATCGGTCGTGCGGCGGCGTTCCGCGATCAGCTCTGCCACGATAGAAATCGCAATCTCCTTGACGGTCAGCGCACCAATGTCCAGACCGATGGGCGTATGAATGCGCTCGAGATCTGCCCGAGAGAAGCCTTCTTCCTCAAGCATGTTCAGCAGACCGACCGTGCGCCGCTTCGACCCGATCATACCGAGATAGCGCGGCATGGTGCCGCGCAGAAGCTCCCGCAGGCAGTCCGCGTCATAACGATGCCCGCGCGTGATAACAGCAACGTAATCGCTCTCTCGGATGCCGATTTTCTCAATTGCTGCCGGAAACAGATCACATACGATCTGCTTTGCTTCCGGAAAGCGCGGATGATTGGCAAAAGACGGCCGGTCATCCGCCACGACAAGCTCAAAACCGAGATCGGCCGCATAGCGGCAAAGCGGCTGCGCGATCGTGCCGCCGCCGAGCAGAATCAGGCGTTCCTGCGGCATGAAATTGCGCGTGTACTGTACGCCGTCCGCGTCGATGGTCAGCGCCGCCGGAATTCCCTTGCGAGCATTTTCCGCGGCAGCCTGCAGCTGTTCCAGCAAAGTCATCGTGCCGTCACTCCTTCCGCGTGATAATCGCCGCTCTTGCCGCCGGTCTTGTGCAGCAGCAGCGTCTCATCAATACGCATACCGCGGTCCACCGCCTTGCACATATCGTAGACGGTCAGCGCGGCAACAGAGGCCGCCGTGAGTGCTTCCATCTCAATACCGGTCTTGTGCGAGCAGCGCAGCGTGCTGACAACGCGCACCTGCGTCTCCGAGACAGCCTCAATGGCGATGTCCACGCTCTCGATCGGGATCGGATGGCACATCGGGATCAGCTCTGCCGTCCGCTTGGCCGCCATAATGCCCGCGATACGCGCGCACGCGAACACATCGCCCTTGGGCACTGTTCCGTCAAGGATCATGCGCAGCGTCTCCGGCTGCATGGTCAGCACGGACTGCGCCACCGCTTCGCGCTGCGTGACCGGCTTCGCGCCGATGTTGACCATATGCGCTGCACCGTTTTCATCCAAATGGGTCAGTTTCATGTTGTTCCTCCCGAAAATTTATTTTGTTCCGCAAACACAAAAAACACCGCTCAAAACGACGTTTAAGCGGTGTTTCATCTGGTCCGAGTGACAGGATTCGAACCTGCGGCATCCTGCTCCCAAAGCAGGCGCGCTACCAACTGCGCTACACCCGGATAGTATTGTGAGCGCCCCGTATTCCGAGGAACCGAGGCGCTTGATGGTGCCGGTGACCGGACTCGAACCGGTACGCTGTCGCCAGCGGTGGATTTTGAGTCCACTACGTCTACCAATTCCATCACACCGGCATAACATGGTTATTATATCGTAAATCGCACCGGTTGGCAAGAGGAATTTTTTGAAAAAGGTATTTTTCTTTCACTGCCGCAAAAGATAAAAGCCATTCCCGCAGGAATGGCTTTCCAGCTTGTCGAAAAAGTTAGATTTCTATTTTGTGCTTCGTGCGACAGCACGCATAAAATAGAATTTGCGCAGCAAATTCATAAAAACCGGGGGCGTGGTCCAGACCACCCTCTCTTGCCGCTATGCGGCAATTCACCTTGTGTACCTCGGTTTTTCTTCAGCCTCAAAAGCCATTCCCGCAGGAATGGCTTTCGTCTGTTAAAACAAATGTGCAACGCCAATTACACCCTGAGAACCGAGCAGCATAATGAAGCCTGCAACAATTACGCCGCACAGAATCGAAGTCAGCGCCTTGGTTTTCGGCATTTTGAGCAGCGTTGCGATCAATGCACCCGACCATGCTCCGGTACCCGGCAGCGGGATCGCCACAAAAAGGAACAGACCCAGCCGTTCATACCTGGTGACCTGACCGGTCTTTCCGAGCAGCTTTTCGCGGTACTTGGTGGCAAAGCCGGAAAGCGGGCCGAGCGAGCACACCCAGTCCAGCAGCTTTTCGCCGAAGAACAGCAAAAACGGGATCGGGATCATATTGCCGATCACAGCCAGCGGGATCAGCTCGATTGCCGGCACGCCTGCGACCGCGCCCAGCGGGACCGCACCGCGCAATTCTACCAGCGGAACCATGGAGATCAGCACAACCGCCAGTTCACGGCCTGCGCCCATCAGCCAGTTGAATAACGATGAAAACACGATTTTTTCCTCCTGACAAGTGTTCTATGGTAAACAGCGAATACGCACACAGATATACTTGTTAATGATACCCTATTCCGCACACAAACGCAAGCGCTGCAATCGTAAAATCTGTGTAAAATAATTTGACGCACCCCTTGCGAACGGTTATACTGAATATATAAAGGAGGGGATCTCCATGCCGCGAGGACAAAAAGACGCTGCCTTTTACGACAGTGCGGCTCTGCTTGTGCTTTCTCTGCTTGAGGAGGCAGACAAGACCGGTTTTCAGCTGCTGCATGAGGTGGAATGCCGCTCAGACTGCGCGTTTGCCATCCGCGAAAGCCGCCTGTATCCCCTGCTGCACGGACTTGAGGCACGCGGCGATGTCCGCTCCTGTGAACGACAGACCGAGGACGGCACGCACCGGTTTTACCGGCTGACCCGTCAGGGCGCGAAAACGCTCACCTGCTGCCGGGAACAGTGGAAAACCTGCCGCAAGCCAATCGGAGGTGGCGCCTGTGTCACCAAATAAGCTGATTGTGCCGTACCTGCACCGCGTGTGCCGGCATCTCCTGTGGCCGCCTTATCGTGCCCGCGTTCGGCGGGAGCTGAACGACCATATTCTCAGCCGCGCGGAAGAGCTGCGCTGCCGCGGCAGTCTCACGCAGGAGCAGGCTGTGCGTCAGGTGCTGCGCGCACTCGGTGACCCGGATGTACTGGGAAAGGCTCTGCGGCAGGCGCGTCTGCCGCTTGCACGGGTAGTGTACAATGTGATTTCCGCCACTGTGTGGATCGCGATTCTGCTCTGTGCATTATACCTGACAATTTACCTGCTGTAAACAGCACAAAAGCGTTCTGTATGAGATTTACAGAACGCTCCGTTTGTAGTAAACCAATTTTATCCTATCGCGCGGTAGCGCGTGTTTCAATAGAATTTGCCATGCAAATTCCAAAAATCCGGGGACATGCGCCTCGGATTTTTGACTTCTAGAGGGAGAAAGTTTCTGTATAGGAACTTTCGGACGACTTTGGAACGGCCCACGGTCCGTTCCTGCTTGTCGGCGAAACTGTAGTTTCGCGACAGCCTCTTACAGAACGCTTTCTTTATTTTCTTTCGCTGTGCAGCAGCCACAGTTTGCCGAGAGTCTGCACCAGGCATGCCACAAGGATGACGCCGAACGCCATCGCGCCCGCCTCCTCGATGAACAGCGTACCGTATCGAGCAAAGCCTGCCGTGTCACCCTGCACGAGCGCAAGCGTCGTGTAATACAGGTCGCCGCCCGGAATCAGCGGCACCAGCATAGGCACGAGCAGCGTGATGACCGGTGCTTTGAGCAATCGCGCGAGCACCTCAGCCAGTGCGGCCGTTGCCAGCGTAGAGACAAAAAACGCGGTCACGCGGTTATCATACCACTGCATCGCCAGCAGGTACACACCCCAGTTTACCGCAGCGCCAAGCATGATCGTGATCAGGCGGCTGCCGGAAATATGAAACAGCAGTCCGAAGCCGAGCGCACCGATCATCGCCATGACAATCTGCAGAAGGATTTCACCTGTCATACGGCACCGCCCCCAGTCTGCATGAGCACGAGCGCGCAGCCTGCTGCAATAGCAAGCGCTCGCAGAACCGCTTCAAACGCACTGAGCAGTCCGGTGATGGTGTCGCCCACGAAAATATCGCGCATGGAGTTGACGAACGGAATGCCCGGAATCAGCAGCATGATGTTGCCGATGATGATATAGTCCAGATCCTGTCCCATGCCGGTTTTTACCGTGAGAGCCGCTGCCGCGCACATCGCCGCCGAGCTGACCATAGTCAGCACCAGAGGCTGCAGCGAAATCCGATCGCCGAGCACGCCGATGACATACAGCAGCCCGCTGCACAGCATCGCGGCTATGCCGTCTCTCCAGCTGCCGCCGAAGAACACCGCGAACGAGCCCGACGTGATCAGATACGCCAGCAGCAGCCGGCAGCGCGGCTTATCCGGTGCGGTGCGAATCGCCTCCAGACGTGCGTGTAATTCCTCCGGCGGGACAGGATTCACACATACCTCGCGCGACAGCTCGTTGACCGCCTCAATGCAGCGCATATCGGTTCCGCGGTGCAGGATGCGGCGCGTCTGCGTGATGACCTCATTCTCCGGCGTGCGTGCTGTCACTACCATGCTGGCCGTGATGGTCAGCACATCCGCTCGTACAAAACCGTAGGCGCGTGCCAGACGGCGCATGGTGTCCTCTACGCGGGCCACCTCGGCACCCGCGGTCAGCAGCAGTTCTCCCGCATCCAGCACAGCAGAAAGTGTCTGCTCCGGTCGGTCCATCAAACCACGCTCCTCTCATTACAGCAGCGGCGCGAACAGACGCAGCACGCTTGCCGCGATCGATCGAATCCACGGCACACGGCGCAGCCATTCGTCATCAATCCGGCGGCTGACATTGATGGTCTCCATAATATCCTGCTTAACAGCGGCAACGACCGAGCTGTTGTAGAAACAGGTCGCGCACTCAAAGTGCAGGAAGAACGAGCGGAAATCCATGTTGATCGTGCCGACCACCGCCGTATCATCGTCGGACACGATGGTTTTCGCGTGCAGGAAGCCCGGTCGGTACTCATAAATCTTGACACCCGCTCGGTGCAGCTGCTGATAGTACGAACGTGTGATCATGTACACCAGCTTTTTATCCGGGATGCCTGGCGTCAGGATGCGCACGTCCACGCCGGACTGCGCCGCAATGGTCAGCGCCGTAATCATCTCGTTGTCCAGCACAAGGTACGGCGTGGTGATATAGACGTACTTTCGCGCGTTATGGATGATCTGCAGGTAGGTGGATTCACCGATATTGATGTCGTCGAGCGGCGAATCCGCAAACGGCTGCACATAGCCATCTGCCGGCAGCTTGGCGGTCGGCAGATAGTTTTCGAGCGGCGGCATATTCTCGCCGGTGACATACTCCCACATCTGCAGGAACAGCGCGGTCATATTGGCTGTTCCCTCACCCCGCAGCATGATGCCTGTGTCCTTCCAGTAGCCGAAGCGCACCTTTTTGTTGATATACTCATCCGCCAGATTGATACCGCCCATATAACCGACATTGCCGTCAATAATCATCATCTTGCGATGGTTGCGGTAGTTGAGATAGGTGTTCAGCGTCGGGATAAAGCGGTTAAAGCGCACCGCATGAATGCCGAGGCTCATCAGATAGCGGTCGTAGTCTTTCGGCAGCGTGCAGATCGAACCAACGTCGTCGTACAGCACGCGCACATCCAGTCCGGCGGCCGCCTTCTCCCGCAGGATATCAAGGATAGTATCCCACATGATGCCTTCTTCGATGATGAAATACTCCAGAAAGATGAACTTCTGTGCGTGGCGCAGCTCCTCACACATGGAGTCGAACATTTCCTCGCCGACACGGAAATATTTCGTCTCCGTGTTGGTCCACACCGGCATACCGTCCAGCGTCTCGATGTAACGGGCGCGTGCTGCATGACGCGGATGCTGCTCGATCAGCTCCTTTGTAGCAGGTGTACGCATATAGTCGGTGAAATCCGGCGGTTTCGGCTCGTACTGATGTTGGGTACGCGCCCGATTGAGCGGCGTATTGCCCCAGAACAGATAAAACAAGCCGCCGAACAGCGGCAGCAGCACAATAACCAGCATCCATGTGATCTTGTACATCGGGTTGTCGTACTTACGCACCAGCCAGATGACAATGATAACGCTCAGCACGGTCAGTGCCGGTGTCAGCCAGTGATATTCCGTACTTGCCCAGCTTACGCCGAACATAACGATTGCAAGCTGAATCAGCAGCAGGAATCCGCCGACAACGCGTCGGTCGCCAAGCAGCTTGCCTACTTTTCTGCGCATTATAATCGCTCCCTTCCCTGCACAGCGCAGTCCTTCCATAGACTATAATCATATCGCACAAGGTATAAAAAGTCAACGCGTCTGCGTTGCTCTCCGGTTAAATATGTGCTACACTAAAAGTAACATTTTTGTAAACCACCGTTAATCATACAGGAGGATCATCCATGCCCCATATTCCCGTGCCCGCCGCCGAACTGAACACGCGGCTCGACCGTCTGCGCTGTGCCATGACCGAGAAGGACCCTGCGTGGTCCATGCTTCTGCTCGACAACACGCTCGACATGTACTACTTCACCGGCACCATGCAGGATGGTGCACTTGTCGTAACACCCGATCAGGCTACGCTGTTCGTCCGCCGCTCGTTTGATGTTGCAAAGGACGAATCCGCCTTTGCAGACATCCGTCCGATGGGCAGCTTCCGCGGCATCAAGGAGGTCTATCCGGATATTCCGGAGACCGTCTACGTTGCCGCAAAGACCATGACGCTGCAAAAGCTCTCCATGCTGAACAAGCATCTGCCGTTTGCACCCAAGCCGATGGACGGCGTGCTCAGCGCGCTGCGCTCGGTCAAGAGCGCGTATGAGCTTGACTGCATGCGCGAATCCGGCAGACTGCACCGCTATGTCATCGAGGAACTTGCTCCGGCGTTCCTGCGCGAAGGCGTCAGCGAAGCACGCCTGTGCAGCGAGATCTGCACCGCCATCGTGGACCGCGGCGGCATGGGTATCTCGCGCTACAATCAGCCGGCAGCCGAGGACGTGCTCGGTATTGCCAGCTTCAGCGAAAACAGCCTGTGTCCCACCGCACTGGACAGCCCCTCCGGCTGTATCGGCACCTCGACCGCAATGAAGTCCATCGGCTCGTCCGAGCGCAAGCTGCACGAAGGCGACACCGTCCTGCTGGATATTCCGTGCGGCTGGCGCGGCTACCATACCGATAAGAGTATTACGTTCTACTACGGCGAGCTGGACAAGCATCCGCAGAGCGGCGTGATCCGCGCGGCACGCGAGCAGTGCATTGCGCTGGAGAACGAAACTGCATCTCTCCTGCGCGCCGGTGCCGTTCCGGCTGAGATTTACGAGAAGATCCTCTCTCTCGTCGATCCTGCGTTCCGCGAAGGCTTTATGAACGGCTGCAAGTTCCTCGGCCACTCCATCGGTCTGACAATGGACGAAACACCGGTTCTCGCCAAAGGCTTCTCGGCTCCGCTCGAGTCCGGCATGACGCTTGCCGTTGAGCCGAAGATCGCGATTCCAGGTGTCGGCCTCATCGGCTGCGAAAACACCTATGAGATCACCGCAGACGGTCCTGCGCAGTCGCTCACCGGCGCATGCGACACGCTGTTCGAGGTACTCAATCAGTAATCTATACAAAAACATCCGCTCTCTGTTTGTACAAAGAGCGGATGTTCTCTTTTCACTCCTCTTTTGCATCCGGCATAGAATGGCGCAAAGGAGGTTTTTGCTTATGAATCAATCGACGACTCTCGCCGTCGTCGGCGGTGATGTACGTCAGGCGTATTTAGCCGAGCTGCTGCACGAAGCAGGCCACACCGTGCGCACATTTGCACTCGAGCGCCGGCCCGCCGCAGGCTGCACGGCTGTAAGCGACCTGCAGGCGTGCCTTGACGATGCACGCGCGGTCATTCTGCCTATGCCGGTGCAGATGGGGGACGGCAGCCTGAACGCGCCGCTTGCCAATGCACAGCACACCATCGGCGATGTACTCGATGCCATTCCCGCCGGAACACTGACGCTGGCCGGTGCCGTGCCTTTTTCCGTACACGCCCGCGCGGTGCAGAACGGACTGACACTCATCGACTACTTATCCCGCGAGGAGCTGGCGATCCGCAACGCGGTACCTGCCGCATTTGCAAAAAGCACAGACTGTCCGGTTACAGGCGGCAGGCTTCCTGCCGGAGATACTCCACGAGAGCCGCACAGAATTCGCGGTTGCTCGGCGGCTCCTTATCCTGTGCACGCGCTTCACCGAAATACCTGGCAAGCACGGCTTTATCACACTTATCCCATGCACGATGAACGGCGTAGCGCATGTTGCGCTCCACATTACCGCCTTCGCTGTTCAGCTGCTGCGCAACACTGTGATAAATGATCTTGGTGATGCTGGCACCGTTGGTCTCCCGATACAGGCACACGGTCAGCAATGCACACTGATAGCCGATCGTGTGCTCGCGCATACCCAGCTCACGCAGGATCTGGGCCAGCCGCTGCTCCACCGTGTCTCCCCGACTGGTACAGGTAACCGCCAGCTTGATGCGCTCATACAGTGCATCCGCGCAGATTGGCTTACGCAGCAGCACGTTAATGTGCAGCAGGCTGCACTCCACATAGGTCTGACCGCCGATGAACGAGCTGAGCAGGATAATGCTTGTATCCCACATCCCCTTCTGTCTCATCCATGACGCAACGGCAAAGCCGTCCGCATACGGCAGGTCGGTATCCAGCACGACCATATCCGGCGTTTTTTGTCGAATCATTTCCCACGCCTTCGTGCCGTTCGACGTACTGCCGACAAGCTCCAGTTCATTGCTCGCCTGCATAAGCCGTTTTGTCTGTTTCAGCAGAGACTCGTCCGCACACGCCAGTAAAATACGCATTTTGTCTTGTTTGATCTTCATTTACTGCTTTCCCCGGCTTTCTCTATCTTATGCCGATTTACGGATTACATCTTATTTTTACATATTCAGCGTGTCCGCGCAAGCGGATACCCCTGCTTTTCCCCGCATATTTATCGACAATTTTCGACAAAACCGCGTTTTATCTGTCGAATGTCCGGTTTTCTCTCTGTCGGGCAGGGATTCCGCGCTTCTTGGTGAAACCGCATAATCTCTCTATCAAAACCATGTTTTGCTGCTTTTACACTTGCATAAACGGCAAAAATACGCTATACTATCGTTTGTGCCGTTCGGCACTTTGCTTCCGGATATGGAATGACAGTTCGAAACCATCCTGTCGTAAAACAAAACTAGGGACAACGAAACAGAAAAATTTTAAGGCAATACCGCATAATTGAACAAGAGTGATTTGCGAGTAAATTTTGCGTACTGACGAGGCACAGTTTTGCGGTAATACTTGATGTATTACCGTGAAACTTC